>RZYK01000102.1 GCA_009930355.1 Campylobacterota bacterium
TAAGAAAACTCTCTATATAATCACTACGTATTAAATATAAGAAGCTACAAATGATAACATTTTTTTGAATAAATTAAATTAAAAAGATGTTTTTTCGTAAGGTTTTTTATAAAAATTTTGTTCATCGCGTAACAAAATGATACATAATTTATACATAATTTTAAAAGGTTTAATAGTATGGTTGTGACACGTTTTGCCCCAAGTCCTACAGGGTATTTGCACATTGGTGGACTTCGAACAGCACTTTATAGTTACCTTTGGGCAAAAAGAAATAGTGGAAAGTTTTTGTTTCGTATTGAAGATACAGACTTAGCTCGAAACTCCAAAGAAGCCGCAGAGGCGATTGTTGAAGCATTTAAGTGGGTTGGTCTTGCACATGAAGGTGAGATTGTTTATCAGTCTGAGCGATTTGACTTGTATAAAAGCTATGTCAAGAAGCTTTTAGATGAGGGAAAAGCCTACAAATGTTATATGAGTAAAGAGGAGTTAGACGCTCTTCGTGAGGGACAAATGGCACGTAAAGAGCGTCCTCGTTATGATGGAAGGTATCGTGATTTTACAGGTACACCTCCAAAGGGAGTTGAGCCTGTGATTCGTATTAAAGCACCTACAAGTGGTGTTATTTCGTTTGTCGATGGCGTCAAAGGAGAAGTCTCTTTTAATGCCAGTGATATGTTAGACGATTTTATTATTGCACGCAGTGATGGCACTCCAACCTATAATTTTGTCGTTGTCATTGATGATGCGCTTATGGGTGTTAATGAAGTGATTCGTGGCGATGACCATCTCTCCAATACCCCTAAGCAGATTATTTTATATCAGGCTTTAGGATTTGATGTACCTAAGTTTTATCATGTGCCAATGATTTTAAATCCTGAGGGGAAAAAGCTCTCTAAGCGTGATGGTGCCGTGGATGTCATGGAATACAAACGTGAGGGGTATTTGCCAGAAGCGCTTTTAAACTTTTTGATTCGTTTGGGATGGAGTCATGGTGATCAAGAGATTTTCTCTTTTGACGAGATGAAGGTATTATTTGATCCTAACAATATTAATAAATCAGCATCCGCATATAATCAAGAGAAATTGGTGTGGCTCAATGCGCACTATATTAAACAAGCAAGTTATGAGCGTATTATTTCGGAATTGATGTTTTTTGATGTTGATTTATCTTTACATGTAAAAAAAGAGTTACTGATTGACGCACTAAGAGACAGAGCAAAAACTTTAGTGGAGTTTGCCCGTTTAGTAAAACAGATTTTAGAAGCACCAACGTGTTACGATGAGAAAGCGCTTGAAAAGTTTTTAAATGACGATGCTGTAGTGATTTTAGAGAATTATCTAGACGCATTAAAAGCTAAAAAAGAGCTTGGTAATGCCAGTGAATTTGAAACATTTACCAAAGCATTTTTAGAAGAACGTGGTCTAAAACTCAAAGATTTAGCACAAGCCATTCGCATTGCGATGGTAGGCAGTTCAGTGAGTCCTTCTATTTTTGAAGTTTTAGAGATTATTGGTTATGACAGTGTGATAGAGAGAATCCAAAAATTAATATCTTTTAAAAGGAGTTAGGTGTGAGTAAAGGAAAAGTAACCAAAGAGGAATCTTTAGCGTACCACATAGGTGGAAAAATTGAGATTAACGTGAAATCACGTTGTGATACAGCCCGAGATTTGTCTATGGCCTACACCCCAGGTGTTGCGCATCCATGTTTAGAGATTGAAAAAGATAATGAATTGGCGTACCAATATACCAACAAGGGAAATCTTGTTGCGGTTATTTCTGATGGTACAGCGGTTTTAGGCTTAGGAGATATCGGTGCGATTGCGGGTAAGCCTGTTATGGAAGGAAAATCGGTTCTTTTCAAAAAATTTGCCAACATTGATGCCTTTGATATTGAATTAGACGAACATGACGCCGATAAAATCGTTGAGATTTGTAAAGCTCTTTCTCCAACGTTTGGTGGTATTAACCTTGAAGATATTAAAGCGCCAAAATGTTTTGATATTGAGAAAAAACTACAAGCATGTGTGAATATTCCTGTTATGCACGATGACCAACATGGTACGGCAATGATTACCAGTGCTGGGTTAATTAATGCACTTGAAATCAGTGGCAAAAAAATCGAAGAGATGAAAATTGTCGTCTCAGGTGCGGGTGCGGCGGGTATTGCATGTGCAAAAATGTACAAACTCTTAGGTGCCAAAAACATTGTGATGATTGATACCAAAGGTGTGATTCATTCTGGCCGTACAGATCTTAACAGCTATAAAGCAGAATTTGCCCTTGAAACCAGTGATAGAACCCTAGAAGATGCAATGCGTGGTGCTGATATGTTCTTAGGTCTCTCCGCTCCTGGTGTTGTGACTCAGGATATGGTTAAGTCAATGAATCCATATCCAATTATTTTTGCTCTTGCAAATCCTACTCCTGAAATTTTACCAGAAGAAGTCTATGCGGTAAGAGATGATGTTATGATGGGAACAGGTCGAAGTGACTACCCAAATCAAGTCAATAACGTGCTAGGTTTCCCTTTTATCTTTAGAGGTGCTTTGGATGTTAAAGCTACAAAAGTAACTGAGGGCATGAAAATGGCAGCAGCGGTTGCATTGGCAAAATTGGCGAAAGAAGAAGTACCAGATTATGTTAAAGCAGCGTACAATGGGGAAGATTTGAAATTTGGTTATAACTATATTATTCCAAAACCATTTGATAGACGCGTGTTGGTATGGGTAAGTGCTGCTGTTGCAGAAGCTGCAATTAATGATGGTGTGGCTCGTGTGGAAGATTTTGATATTGGTTTATATAAAAGAGATCTTCAAGAAATCATTGATGCTGAGATGAAATAAATGAAAAATGTCCATGTCATCAAACACCCTCTGATTGAGCATAAACTCTCGATTTTAAGAGATGAGAAAACAGAACCCTTTCACTTTCGATTGTTGGTGGATGAAATCTCATACTTGATGTTGTTTGAGGCAACCAGAGATTTGCCATTACGCAATGTTTGTGTTCAAACACCTGTTGCTGTGGCAAATGCTCAAAAATTGGATACTAAAATTATGATTTGCCCGATTCTTCGGGCAGCCCTTGGTATGCTCGATAGTGTTTTTAAATTGATTCCTGATGCAAGTGTTGGGTTTTTAGGTTTTCAACGCAATGAAAAAACGCTTGAAGCCGAATTTTATTATGCAAAGCTCCCAGCTGATCATAAAGAGCGCATTGCAATTATTATTGATCCTATGTTTGCAACGGGTGGAACGGCTATTGATGCGGTGAATTTTTTAAAGAAAAAAGGGGTAGAAGACATTCGCTTTTTAGCACTTGTTTCAGCGCCTGAAGGCTTAAAGCGTTTTAATGAAGTTCATCCAGATGTTCCTGTTTATACAGCGTGTATTGATGATGGGTTAAATGAAAATGGCTATATCGTTCCAGGTCTTGGAGATGCTGGAGATAGAGTTTTTAATACGCAAGGTGCATCGTAATATTCTTTACATGTAAAGCAGGAAAATCCTGCTTTACAATGCTTTTTCTGTCTCTTTTGTTAAAAAAGAGATTATGTTCTCTTCTGACATGGGTTTTGAAATGAGATACCCTTGAATAAACTGACAGCCACTTTCTTCTAAAAACGTGCATTGCTCTTTTGTTTCAACACCTTCAACAATAACTTGAACATTCAAATTTTGACCTAACGCTAAAACAGACTGGGTAATGGCTACATCATTTTTTGAATGAGGTAGCTCTTGAACAAAGATACGATCAAGTTTGAGTTTATTGATCGGGAGCACCTTTAAATATTTTAAGGAGGAGTAGCCACTGCCAAAATCATCTAAGGCAATACTAAAGCCATACGATTGCAGGCGTGTTAATTTGGCAGAGACTTCTTGAATATCTTCCAAAAAGAGGTTTTCGGTGACTTCTAAACAGACATATTTTGGTTCTAAGGCTGAAATTTCAAGAGCTTCAATGAGATTATCATGAAAAGAATCAACTCCAAATTGAACAGGTGAGACATTCACAGAGATAAAAAAATTTTTTTGAAACGTGTCGTTGAGCTTTTTGATAAAAGAGAAAATAGAAACTAAAAGTGCTCTGCTCGCTTCAATAATCATCTTATTCTCTTCCATTACATGTAAAAAAGAATCTGGATAGTAAAGTGTGCCTTTATAATTCCAACGCATTAATGCTTCAAACCCAATCACCTCTTGTTTTTGTAGGTCGTAAATGGGTTGATAATGCATTAAAAATTCATTTCTTTCAACAGCTTTTTTAAGCCTTTCTTCGAGTTTAACCATCTCTTTGATAAGGTCGCTTAACTCTTGTGTGTAAATTTCATAAGAACCAGCACCCCTCGCTTTTGAGCGGTACATTGCAATATCCGCATTTTTAAGAAGGACTTTTATGTTATCACCATCGTTAGGATAGTACGTAATGCCAATGCTCGTAGAGGTCGAGATAATTTTGTTTTCTAAATAAAAAGGTTTACTTAAAGAGGCAATAATTTCCTTTGCTATGGTAATGGCTTTTTCATAGTGGGTTAACTCTTCTAAGATAATTAAAAATTCATCCCCACCCAAACGGCAAACTGTATCGTTTGGTGAACAAATGAATTGAACTCTTTTCCCGACTTCAATCAATAATAAATCGCCAATATCATGCCCAAGCGTGTCATTAATGTTTTTAAATTTATCTAAATCTAAAAAGAGAATACTGACGAGGTGCTTATGTGTTTTAGCATTGACAATGGCATGTTGCAACCTATCATACGCTAAGGCTCTGTTGGCTAGTTTGGTAAGGGGGTCATAGTAAGCTTGTTGGTGCAGTTTTTGTTCATTTTGTTTTAAAAGGCTAATATCGTGTTGAATGAAAACAACATAGGTAATTTGATTTTCACGATTAACAATAGGGTGAATGATAAGAAGGGCTGGGTAGAGTGTGCCATCTTTCTTTTTATTCCACACTTCGCCTTGCCATGCTTTTTGTTTACAAAGTACGGTTTCCCACATCTCTGTATAGAGGGAATCTGGATGTTTATAGGAGCGTAACAGGCGTATGTTCTGTCCTAAAATTTCATGGGCTTTATAGTGAGTCATGGTAATGAAGGCATCGTTAATTTGAAGAACATTCCCTTCTAAATTGGTAATCGCAATGGCTTCAATGGTATTTGAAAAAATTTTGGCAAAAATTTCGAGTTTTTCTTCGTGCTCTTCTTTGATATCAAGCTGTTCTTGAATGGTTTTATTGAGGTTTGAAAGTTCGAGTGTACGCTCTTGCACTTTTTTTTCTAAAGAGGCATTGAGCGTCATGGCTGTATCCATATACCCTTTAAGTGAGCGTGCCATCTGATTGAAAGAGCGGGCTAATTCACCAATTTCATCGTTTGAATTGGCTTCAATTTGATAGGTTAAGTTGTTTTTTGTAAATTCAGAAGAACCTTTAAGCAGGGCATCCAAGCGTTTGCGTAGATGGTTTGAGAGCCATATGGCAATAAAGATCATTAAAAAGATCAGTAAAAGGGTCGAGTAGGTGAGTTCATCCACAACACTTTTAACATGCTTGCGTGTTTCGGTCTCTGCAAGCTGCATCATGGTATCGATTTCTCCTAGTTTACTTTGTACCACTTTATCTAAATCTTGTTGAGTTAAATTGGCAGCCTTGTGAAACTCATCCACATTCGCACCAATGGTGACAAATCCAAAACCTCTGGGCGTTGAGCCGTATTGTCCTGTGTAGTAGGGGATGGTTGCTGCCGTGGTAAGTTTCCAAACATTACTCCAAAAGATAATAAACGAGCCAAGACCGCTGTTTTCTGTGAGTTGCATCCAGCCTTGACATTGTGGGGCAAAGTTAAGGTAACGACAATCAAGCCCTAACTCTCCTTTTTTAATCTGCTCTAAGTTTGGTTTTTTCTCTAAGCTTTGTTCATGAAAAAGTGGATAACTTTTTAAAAAAGTGTGAATATTGGAGGCGTTAGATTCGTTAAAAGCATTAGTGAGGTCTTGACTGAGCCAAGGGGTGGCATATTCGCCTGTAGTGTCATCAAAGCCTACAATAAAATAATCCCTTGCATGAGAAATACTTCTGCCTTTGTAATCCCACATGAAGGCGTAATTTCCCTCACCTGCATCGGGAATATCTGTTTTGGAGTAGGCGAGTGGATCAATGGTATCGGTAAATTCCATGATGTGTCGATGATCGAGTGCTAAAGAGAGGTAGCCTATCTTTTTTTCACCTTCATACACAGGTGTAACGAAACGAATAATCCCCTCAAAGCGTTTACCTTTAGGGTTTTCTTTGCCTGCATATGCGTGATTCTCTGGCTCAAATGGGATGCCTGCTTTTTTGGTATTTTCGGGTGAAAATGTCCCTATAATGCGGCTAGGTATATACTTTCCTATTACCTCAGAGACATAAATCTCATTATGTTTTAAAGAAGGCAGATGCTCAAAATAGCTCTCTGCTTTTAAATAAGTGTTAGCTTTTCGGGCAACATTGACTTTATGCGGATTTAGGGAGGAGATTTTGATTTGCTCATTGCCTTCTAAATCCAAAAAGCTAATTTCTTTATAGAGGGGAATGGCTTTGGAGTGAAATGGTTTGGGATCAATCCGCTGAAATTCTCGCTTGTTGTCAAGAAGCTGTGCTTCATGAAAATGTTTCTCGACAGCATTATTTGATTGGTAAACCCATTTTTTTTCGGTTTCATTGTAAGTATATTTTTGTGTATCGACATCCATAATATAGCGTTTTTTTGTTTCTAAAAATGTTTGGTACAGCTCACTACTTGGCTTTGATTGGGCTAAGAAAAGAAGGTCATGATCTCGTTCATACAGAAAATTTGCCACCGCTTGTGCAATTTGGTTTGAGAGAATTTCAAGCGAATTTTGTGATTTTTTATCTAAGGCTAAAATGCTATCTTCAATCGCAATGGTAGCCGTAGAAGTGACAACCTCTTGAGCAG
>RZYK01000103.1 GCA_009930355.1 Campylobacterota bacterium
CCTGTGCATATTGACTGGATTCAACAAGGACCATGGGCAAGCCCAGATGAGAGAGGTTTTGGTGTAGCACCACTTCTAACTCAACAAGGTCTTTTTGTTCACGGAATCGCTGTAGATGTGAGAAACGGTAAACGTTTTATGAACGAAATGGCCGATCGTAAAACAAGAGCGGATGCTGAGTATGTCATTTTAAGAGAAGCGCCAAAAGCATATCCCGTTGTTATTGGTACCTACAATACTTTTGGACCACAAATCTATCCTCAAGTCGACAAAGGCTTAGCAACAGGCGTTATGAAAAAATTTGATACGCTTGATGCTTTAGCAGCGAACTACAAAATCCCAACTGATGCACTGAAAGAGAGTGTTAAAAAATACAATGAAACAGCTCTTGCAGGAAAGGAGGATGAATTTAAAAAACAAACCCTTAAAGATTTAAAGGCTACCCCTATTGATATGAAAGGGCCTTTTTATGCGATTCGTTTGATGCCAAAACCTCACCATACAATGGGTGGTTTAAAAATTGATACCAGTGCACGTGTTATTTCTGCTAATACCAACAAACCAATTCCTGGTCTGTTTGCAGCAGGCGAAGTGACTGGAGGGACACATGGTGCAAGCCGTTTAGGTACGGTTGCTGTTACGGATTGTTTAACCTTTGGCTTAATTGCAGGAGAGACCATCTAAAACCTCACTGTTTTTTGTTTTTTACTTCAAAAGGAAGCTTTACATGTAAAGCTTCCGCCACCATTTTTTTAAGCCATTTTGATCATATTATAAGAAATTTCTTAATTTTTAAATATAAGAAATTTTTATCAAATTAAAAAATAAGCTATTTTTAGTTAAAATCTATAACCATACTTATTACATAAGATACAATAGAGTGGGGATTTGTTATGAAAATCATACTTCTTGAACCAGATAAAGACTTAGCCAATAGACTAGATACTTATATTAATGGTTTGCGCTTAAAAATGAACGTAAAGAAGTTAACCAGCGAGACAGAACTCTTGCAAGAAAAAGCATTAAACACCTACTCGCTTTTTGTACTAAATTTACAAGACCCGCTAAATCCAAATATATTAAAATTTATTAGAAATACTGGTGGCATTGCCCCTGTATTGCTTATTTTAGAAAAAAACCCTCATCCTTCTTTATTTAAGCCCCTTTATTATCTAGGCTACGACTGTGTCATTGTGAAAGATTTTTTACCTGAAGAGATTACATTTAGTATTTATAAACTATGTGACATTTGGAATGACAATAATTTTTTTATTGCTAAAGATGTCTATTTCGATGTCCAAAATGCAAAATTTGTCTACCACGACCATGACATTTTACTCGGTAAAAAAGAGACTCTGTTGCTGAAACACCTCTTTTTAAAATCGCCACATATTGTCTCTTTTAATGAAATTGCTTCGTATGTTTATCATGATGAAATTGTGAGTGAAGAGAGAATGCGCTCTTTAGTAAGACAATTGCGCTCGAAAATCCCCTTTAATTTAATTGAAACCGTTAAAGGAGAAGGGTATAAAATCATCACTCATCCTGTTGCATAAGATTTACATGTAAAGATTTTTATCTACTTTTGACATAGCGCATCAAACCATTTTTCATTCTCTGCTGAGCGGTTTTCTTTAGACTTTAAAAGCGATTCTTTGATGGCAAGAAGATCACTCACTTCCAAAAATGAAATCACTGAAAACGAAGAAATAGGCGCATTTGGATCAGATTCTATGAGCCTTTCGATTTCTTCTATAAGCCCCTGTTTATCGATGTTTTCGTGCATTAAAAACCTTTGGATTAACAATGTATTATTTTTTTTATTGTACAATACCTCTCATTTCATGCAGATTAGATTCTGCAAAATCATAAGGAAAATGAATGAAAAAACAGATTTTATGGTTTGTTGCCCTGCTTTCTAGCACACTTTTTGCAGCAACAGACGCACAAATTGTTGAACATTTCAAATCAACAATTCAAGTTCCCAATATCACAATCGAAGTGGTTTCTCGTAAAAAAGCGGATGGTATTGAGGGAATGGATTTTGTAACCCTAAACCTAAGTGATGGTACACGTTCTCAAAAATTGAGTATTTTTACCAAAGACGATCTCATCTTCCCTGATGTTATTAGCATTAAGCATGGTGGAAGCATTAAAGAGATGATGGAAATGGCTGAGCTTCAAAAAAATCTTTCTGCTCTTTACAAAAAAGAGGAAAAGAAAAATGTTGTTGCTTTAGGGAATGACCCTAAAAAAGAGACTTTAGTTGTCTTTACTGACCCTGAGTGTCCTTACTGTAGACAAGAGTTAATGCAAATTGAACAACGTCTTACTACCAACAATATCAAGCTTATCTTTACACCGGTACATGCACGCAGCTCCTTAGAAAAATCCGTACTTATTTACAATGAGAGTGCTAAGGTTAAAAGCGATGCGGAAAAAATTACCATTTTGAAAAAATACTTTGATGAAGCGGTCAGTTATGAGCAAAAAATCAGTGATCAAGAAGTGGGACGCATTGAAGCACTGAAACAAAAATATTTTGGCGCTGGCATTAAAGGCGTTCCGTTTATGGTACGTGAAAAAGAGCTTTTAAAATAAATATTCCCCTATAAGACGCTCTTTTAAGAGCGTCTATACTCCATTTTAAGCAAACCTATGTAAAATAGTAAACTTCCATTTTAAAGAGGTTAGTATGCTTAATATCATGCTTATAGCTGTTATTATCTTTTTACTGATTGCCTTGATTCTGCTTTTTTTACGTCTTCAAAAACTCCAAAGGAACAACCTTGAAGAAGAGCATGAACGCTCTACGGAAGAGGAGATTTTTTTTGCTATTTCACTGCCCATTGCCTTTAAAAAAGAGCATCAATGGTATTACAATAAAGCCTTTAAAATTGCCTTTGCAGAACTCTTAAAACCTACCTTTGAAGCCCTTGAGACTTTACCTCGCAATGGTAGCACTCTTTTAGAATTAATGTATGACAATAACATCCAAAAAGCAACGCTCATCCATAGCTCCAATTTTTTTAATCGACATAACACAGAAGTGTTCATGTATGCCCTAAATGATGTGGAAACGTTGCATAAACGAAAAACGCTTCTGCTAAAACAAAAAGAGCAGTGTGAACTTGCCCTTGAAAGCTGTGATGAAGCCCTTTGGGATTGGGATACCAAAAGCGATACCCTCTTTTACTCAACCAAATGGAAAAAAATCATGGGGTATGATGCGAACGATGAGGAACCACATACACTCAATGCATGGCTTAATATGGTCGACGCCAAAGATATGGCACGTGTCAATGAAGCATTACGAAAGCACCTAGATGGAAATAGCCACTTTTTTTGCATTGAACATCGTCTTCGTAACAGTGAACCTGTACGCTGGACTATGGTTCGAGGTAAAGCGATTGTTGGCGCACAAAATCAAGCTATTCGTATGATTGGTACCGTTCGTGATATTACGAAAGAAAAATTAAAAGAGATGAAAGAAAACACCAAACAGCTACGCTTTAGTGCTTTTGTAGAGAATGTACCTTTTCTTGGATTTATTAAAAATACACAAGGACATTATATTTACGCCAATGCCTCTTTTCAAAAATTTGTTGGCTTTAAGTCATGGCATCATCGTAATGATACGCTACTTTTTGATCCTCCCACAGCTGAAAAACTAACAGAAATAGAACGTTTATGCCGTTATGAAGGCCTTTGTACTCATCAAATCGAACTACCTAATTCTGAGAGTGTACCTATTCCTTTTGAGCTTCATACGTTCATCATAGACGAGGCAAATGAAAAACTTTTGTGTGGGCTTTATATTAACAAATCATTCAAATAAACAGCGTATCATTTTACGATAGTACAACAAAGGATGCACCATGCAACCCAATCTTTTAATGATTGAAGATGATACGGAACTTGCAGAAATTTTATCGAACTTTTTAAAACGTTATAACATCAATGTTACAAACTACGAAGATCCTTATCTTGGCATCAGTGCCTTAAATCTTAAAAAATATGACCTTCTTATCCTTGATCTCTCTTTACCGGGAATGGATGGACTTGAAATTTGCAAAGAGATTCGAACTAAAAGCGATATTCCCATTATTATCTCCTCAGCACGCAGTGATTTGGAAGATAAAATTATTGGATTAGAGCTAGGTGCGGATGATTATCTGCCAAAGCCTTACGAGCCTAAAGAGCTTTATGCTCGCATTATGAGTGTACTTAGACGTTATAAGAAAAGCAACAATCCCAATGAAGAAACACCTATGGCCTTAAACCTAAAAGAGGAGAGTCATACCATCTTTTTTCAAGGCACACCCCTTACGCTTACTCCAGCAGAGTTCGATGTCCTCGCCCATCTTATTAAAAAAAATAATTGCGTCGTCTCACGGGCTGAACTCTTAGGGAGTGCTCTAAGCCTGAATGAAGAGAATGAGAGTCGAAGTTTAGATGTGCTGATTAGTCGTATTCGAACTAAATTAGGAGAAAGCTCTAAAGAGCCAAAACTAATTCACTCCATACGAGGCATTGGGTATAGGTTACAAGCATGAAATGGTATCACTCGATTATTGCACGTATTTCGCTCATTTTTGCGCTTGCCCTTTTGGGTATTGGCGCTATCTTCTTTTCGCTTTTTATGCATGAGAGGGAAACTACCCTAAGAAGCATGCATGACTACGCCCATGTTGCCATACGCTCTGCCATAGAGCCTCAAACACGCCAACTTGACCTTGCTAAGCTTGAAGAGTTGGGATTTAAAATTGTTGAGGACAAAGCGCTTATCCGCTCTATTCTTGAGCTTCCACAGCCTCCTAGAGCTCTTCCAATGCGTCAGATGGAAGAGAGAATGCGCTTTCGAATGGACGTGATGCCTTATGGTATGCATATGTTTGCCATTTTACATAAAAAAGAGACACCTGCAATGGTGATTCAACTTCCTTACGAAAAAGAGCTTTTTCCACGACTGCTCTTTCCTCTGCTCACCTTTGCTTTTGTGATTTTTCTCTACATTGGTATTTTACGCAGTATTCTGCCTTTAAAAAAGTTACGTGAAGAGATTAAACACTTTGCCAATGGGCATTATGACATTACATGTAAAAGCAGTAAAAAAGATGAAATTGCCGCTCTTGCCAATGAATTTGATGCCGCCGTTTCTAAAATAAAATCACTCAGAGATTCCAGACAGCTCTTTTTACGCAACATCATGCATGAGTTAAAAACACCCATTACCAAAGGAAAACTCGCCTCTGAAATGATAGAAGATGCCACCTATGCCAAGATTTTGCAAAATGTGTTTAAACGACAAGAAGCACTTTTAGAAGAGTTTTCACGCATTGAAAAGCTCAGTGCCGATGAGTTAAAACTCGACATCAAGAGTTATCACATTGAAGATGTGGTGGAGTTTGCTTTGGATATTTTAGACGATAAAAAAGAGCACATTACATGTAAACTTATTCCCACTGAAATGTGCGTTGATTTTGAGCTTTTTGGTGTTGCCTTAAAAAACCTGCTGGATAATGGCATAAACTACGCCAGTGATGGCAAAGTTTACCTTGAAAACGACCAAAACACCATTACCATTTCCAATCATGCCCCTGCACTAGAATTCTCGCTTGAGCGATACGCTGAGCCTTACTTTTTAGAAGGGAAGAAGCAAAAAAGCTCCCGAGGTTTAGGCTTTGGTCTTTTTATTACATGGCACGTCATTCGCTTGCATGGCATGAAATTAGAATACACCCACGAAAAGGGCATCAACCATTTTCGCATCGTGCTTAAGAACGCTTAAGATACAGAAGGCTTTGGCATAGCCCTAAATGGTCATCAATCGCTTCTATCGTAAGCCCTGCACGTTCAATTAAAGCAATGAAATCTTTAGAGTGGTACATTTTACTGTATCCATTTGCCATAGCGGTAAAATAAGGCGAAGTATTAATAATACAATAAGCCGAAGTTTCAAAACGCTGTCTGTCCCAAAACGGCTCCATAATACAAAGGCGTGTATGCTCATCCATCGCCTCTTTGGCTTTGCTTAAAATCCCCACAATCATCTCTTCACTAAAACAGTCTAAAAACTGACTCATCCAGATAATATCAAAGCCTTTGGGAAAGTGGTGTTCTGGGGAGAGAACATTGGCAGGAAGCAGAGATATGTGCTTCTCTAAACCCTCGTTTTGGATGTTCACTTTTGCCAATGCAAGCTGTTCAGGCAAATCCATAATGCTCATCTGCACCTGTGCATCACTTTTGGCTACGAGCATCGAAAACTTACCCGTATTGCCTCCCACATCCAAAATGCGTTTGGGTTTGAGGGCAAGAAGTTTTTGCACCGCTTCAGCAAAAGCGCTATCGGAGTAAAAGTGATCAAAACGAAACCAACTCTGCTGTGCCTCCTCTGGTAAAGAGCTAAGGGCTGGGTAGATGCTTTTCCATGTTCCAAACACTTTTAATCCCTCTGGTTTGCCACTCACAATCGCTTTATCCAACCAAAAAAGCCCTTGATAATTCACGTGATGGTTGTAATTCATATTAGCAATGGTCATAGGGTCATTGAGTAAAAAGTAGCCTGTTTTGGTGATGAAATAGCGTTCATTTTCCTGCTTTACAATGTCCGCACTGAGTGATGTCTCTAACAGTGTGATGAGTCCATAACGGCTCAATCCTGTCTCTTCTACCAATGCTTCAAGGCTCATTCCCTCTTTATGCTCATAAAGTGCCTTTAAAACCCCCAAATCCCTCATGGAGCGAGCCACTTGAAAAATAATGGGCGCAAAAGCGATGCGCTGGGCGTTGTACTGTGCTTCTAAAGCGGAGCAGGTATCATTCTCTTCAAAAAAACGGTTCATTTTTTGCCTTTATTTAGCTATCTTTTTATAATATACCATCTTATGTTGAAACTAACGTGAAGGATAATACGATTTTAACCAATCTTTATACGCC
>RZYK01000104.1 GCA_009930355.1 Campylobacterota bacterium
ACGAGCATAAGAGATAACAATCCCTTCAAAAACATTGTGACCCATGTTGATAATGTATTTGGCTTTGGCAAAATCACGCCCAATACTTCCGTGATTGTACACATCTTTCGCCGCCATACCATACGCTAATGGACAGGTTGCTTCATGTCCAAACAGGTTATGAGAGCCATAGGCTTGCGCAAGGTTGTGAAACCATGTTTTTGTCCAACCACTACGTGCGGTAAAAGCAACGGTGTGCGCACCGTGTTTTTGTTTGATTTCATCCAATTT
The DNA here is from genome assembly GCA_009930355.1 of Campylobacterota bacterium. Classification (GTDB taxonomy): domain Bacteria; phylum Campylobacterota; class Campylobacteria; order Campylobacterales; family Sulfurospirillaceae; genus Sulfurospirillum. Next base: position 271 of record RZYK01000104.1, read on the forward strand.
TTTAGCAATGAAAGTGTATGCTTCGTCCCAACTGACCTCTTTCCACTTTCCTTCACCTCGCTCACCTACACGCATAATAGGTTTTACTAAACGCTGTGGGTCATACAACTGGTTAAAGCCTGCACTTCCTCTAGCACACACTTTTCCCCCACGGCTTTTATCCTTTGGATTTCCGCGAATAAACATTCCTTTGCCATCTTCTACCCGTGCTTCAATGGTACACGAACTCGTACACATTTCGCAAATACTCGGTGTAAACTTTGTAGTGCCTTTGTAATGCTTTTTGATATCATCCATGGCACCTAGGGTTCCAGGAATGCTCGAAAAACCAGCAACGGCTGCTGCGGTGGAAGAGAGCTTGAGAAAACTTCTTCGACTAAGCATTTGTGTCATCTTTCATCCTTTTCATAAGATTTGATAGTGGTATCTTAGAAAAGCTATGTAAATTTTATGTAAATTTGAAAGACGAACTTTAATTTATATTTTTTTGTTTGATTTTAAACTAAGAGGCTTTTTGTGGGAATTAAAGTAGATTAGTGACGTAAAAACATAGTAAAATTTTATGTTTTTACGTTTTACATGTAAGATATTTGATGCTCGCTCTCTATCTTTTTATCGCTCCAAACCAGATATGGGTCATGGTAAGGATGACTTACATGTAAAGAGGTTGAACCCTCCAAAGGTTTGGCGATGACCCCTTTGATATCGCTTCCCTCGTGTGCTACTATTTCCACCTCAAACCCTGCTAAGATTAAAGCATCGTGTACGGCTTGATACGAGGTTGAGGCGACCAAAATGCCTGTGGGTTTCAGGTGCGTTTTTAAAAGCCTTAGAAACTCCACACTCACCAACGAGGCATTGTTGTGCTCCACAAACGGGTCATGAAAAATGATATCAAAAAGCCCATCTAACGTTTGTACACCATAGCGGGCTTCCACGTTTTGAAATTCTATCGTTGCGTACGCTTCCTCATACGTCTTACCTGCAAAAAGCGTTTCAAGCATCTTTACATGTAATGCTTCTCCTACAACCTTAGAACTCTGTCTAAGAAGCATTCTATCCTGTTCCATCGCTTTTACATGTAAAGAAAAAATGGAGCATTTTTGTGCGATTTTTATCGCTTCAAGGGTGTTGTATCCCATACCAAAACCAATGTCCAAAAGCGCAACATCGCTCTTTTCCAAACGCTCTTGCAGGCAAGAACCTGCATTAAAAAGTGTGCGTGCTTGCGTGTAAGCACCCGCTTTGGGATGGTAATAATCTTTGTAGCAAGTACTGTAAAACGTCGTACTTCCATCGTTTAAGTGTACGAAGTGAGGTATTTCATTCTCTGCTTCGGGGTGTGTCTCCACCAAATCCCCTTGTCTGATACCAGAGTAGCGCATACTTTGAGCGATGTACTCACCAAAGTGTCCTTTTTCCATCTGCCACAGCGGAGCGATAAGCTCTTTTTGAGGCGTGTCCGTGGCAAGACGAATGATGGGAATATGCGAGGGAATGATGCGCAAAAGTGCCATCAAGGCTTCGGCGTATTCGTATTCACTCAACACTTTAAACGGCTCTGCCTCGTACTCACAAGCCAACTGCGTACCAGAAATAATATGCAAATGATGAAATTTTATCCCATCAATCCCCGCTTCCACCAGCCCTCTCACACTTGCTTCCCACATCAAAAAGTTCTCATCAGGAAACCCAATAATGAGATGCGCATAGACCTTTAAGCCTTTTACATGTAAACGCCTAATCGCTTCAAGCGAAGCCTCTGCGCTGTGCCCACGATTGATGCGCTTTAAACTGACATCATGCAAACTCTGCACGCCCAGTTCCACCACCACATCAAGCTGCGTATTGAGCGTTGCTAGATATTCCAGTGTCGCCTCACTAAGGCAATCGGGTCTGGTTCCTACATGTAACGCACGAAATGGATGAAGTTTTAGCAGGTTTTCATACGCCTCTTTTTGTTTCAAAAGAGAAGTAAACGTCCCTGTGTAGGCTTGAATGTACAGCGCAAAAGAGGTGGCGTTGTAGCGTTTTTTAGCAAATAAAATTGCTTTTTCTATCTGCTCTTCAACACTTTGGGCATCGGCAATTTGTGCGGCACGAGCGCCATGCTCAGGGCAAAATGTACACCCTCCGCTTCCATCACGTTCACGGTTAGGACAGCCAAAGTCCAAATTGACAGGAATACTAAAAAGTGCTTCACCATAACGGCGTTTCATTGCTTCTTTATGGCTAAGGTAGGGAAGCATTATTTGAAAAAAAGTTTACGCACTTTGGTCAAACCTAACTGCATTCCGCTAAAGCTCATCACCTTTGACATCTTTTTCCACATCGATTTTTCATAGCACGGGTTAGGGCATTTACGGCAACTGGGTTTGGGGTTACGAGGGCAATTTTGAAGTCTATCGTAGGCATACAAAAGAAGAATTTCACACTCCTCGCAAATATCATACGGAAGTTCACATATGCATTTTTCTTTAAAATGTACGGCTAAAACACCCTTTTTCTTGGGTACATCATGGTGCTTTTTATCGCAATGAAGTTGAATAAAACGATGCAAGGTCTGGCTATCGCTTTGCAATTTTTCAGATGTCATGCTTTACTCTTTTTTGCTTTCATTATAGGGAAAAAGTATAAAGAAAAACTTTACATGTAAAGAGTACGGTGCCATTTTAAGTATGACACCGTATCAAAGAAAAAGCTCTATTTTGCAGGGATAATAATGCCTTTATAAGGGCCAAATTTGTGTTGGTGACGGGTTTTACCATCATCATAAGGTCCCACATCGCTATCAGGTACTTTCACTTTCAAATCAGGAAAGTCTTTTTCACGATTGGCTTTAACATCACGTGGTTTATCGTAATTGTTGATGTATGCGGCAACATTGTAAGCTTGTTCATCGGTCAAGATTCTGTTGTGATTGTCCGCACCTAAAGGCATATTTGCGACAATCCAATCCGCCGCACGAAGCACTCGGTACATCCCAGCCCCTGTGTTGTAGGTATCTTTTCCCCACAGTGGTGGAAATTCATAACCATTGGCTTTACCCTCACGCTTCACGCCCTCACCATTTTCACCATGGCATGAGGCACAGTGCTCTTTATACACCTGCTCCCCTTTAATAGGATCCGCCGCTTGACTCATGACCATTTTACGATTGACCTGAGGAAACTCAGCTCCCTCTACTGTTGCCCCCAAAGGAATGCCTTGCCCTAACCAATACATATAGGTCACAATCGCTCGCATCTCTTTACCATTTTCAGGTAAAGGCTTACCGTTCATACTGCGCCCCATACAGCCATTGACACGCTCTTCAATACTTCCAATGGTTTCATCACGGTTGCGGTATTGAGGGAAGTTGGCAATCGTTGCCATAAACGGTGCTGACCATCGTTTGGTTCCTGCTTCTTGATGGCATGAAGAACAGGCGAGGTTATTGCCAGCGTAGCGCATTTTTGGGTCTGCGACTTCTGGACCTATGTATTTGTAGGTTTCATGCACCAATGCTTTACCATAACGCACGGTATCACCAAAAAGGTTGTTAGGAATACTACTCTCATCAGGAGCCTTCCAATCTTTAACCACCACAGGGGTAAATCCTTTATTGGCACGCTGATTGAGCGTTGCAACATCCAGTGCTAAAAGTGTACTCGCGCCCACAAGCAACACTGCCATAGATATAAGAGAAATCTGTTTCATAAATGCCTCCTTTAAATTATTCTCATGACTTAATCATAAGCTTTCATCGTCACTTTTACGTCAATTTTATGCTCCTGCATTTAAGGTATAATTTGGAAGCTGCTGTAACAAAGGAGAGCACATCAAAACGGTTCGTATTTATCTACTTTTATTTATATTGTTTATACTCTCAATGTTAACATTGGGAATTTTCATCTATAAAGTTAACCACAATCTCTACATTGAAGACGCAAAAAATAGTGTTGAAAGCGTTTTAGGGTTAACGCAAGAGCTTATTGAGCATGAAAAACAATTAGCCCTTAGTGTTGCCTTAATGCTAAGCCATACTGAAACACTGAAACAAGGCTACCTCCAACATAATCGTACACTCCTTTTTCAAACCCTCCAAAATGAACTTCCTAAAATTAAAAATTATTTGCATATGGACAACCTTGAAGTGCAATTACACTCTAAAGAGGGCAAAGCACTGGTTCGAAGTTGGGATTTTGAGAGTTATGGTGATGAACTTCTCTTTTTTCGTAAAGGTATCAAGCTCTTGCATGAATATAAAACACCACTGGTTGCTATAGAACTTGGCAAACGACTGAATATTAAAGCGCTCACGCCTGTATTTGAACAAGGTGAGGTTATTGGTTCTTTGGAGGTTATTCTTAATTTTGAGAATATTGCACATAAATTGCGTGAGAAAAAAATTCACTTTGCCATCTTAATGGATAAAAAATTTCTTCATATCGGTGAATGGATGAAAAATAAAACATCCATTCACGAATACATTCTCTTAAATGATGACTGTGCCTATTGTGCGCCCACCCTTGAAGGACTTATCAACAAACAAACGCTCGAAGAAGGATTTGCTCGCTCAAACACCACTCTTTTTGGCTTTACGCCTCTTTTTGACATTGAAAACAAACAGGTAGGTTACATTGGGGTCTGGTTTGATGAATCTTTACTAAAAGAGTCTCTTTTGCTAAAAGCTTCACTGACCCCGACTCTCGAATCGTTACATGTAACCCGTTTACACCCAGAAATTCCAAAAAACCATGAGATAGAAATCCGATGAAAATCTTACTCCTTGAAGATGACTACACCTATAAAGAGAGTATTCAAGACTCCCTAGAAGAGATGGGCTACAGTGTTGATGCGTACGATGATGGTGAAAAAGCACTCGATGCCCTATTTGAAAAACACTACCATTTAGCGCTTTTGGATATTCGAGTTCCCAGCATGGATGGTTATGAGATTTTAAAAGAGATTCGCAAAGCCAAACTGGATGTGCCCATTATTTTTATCACGTCACTTACAGACATTAATAATCTCTCTTTAGGCTATGAACTGGGATGTAATGACTATATCCGTAAGCCTTTTTCACTTAAAGAGCTTCAGTATCGGGTTTCACAAACCCTTAAAAGTCATCATTTTCATACCAATCTTGATGTGATTCCTCTCTCTCATGGCTTTTCTTACCATAACAATGATCAAAGTCTTTGGTTTGATACGGTGCAAGTTCCTTTGAGTAATCATGAGCGTAAACTTCTTTTTGTATTTGTAAAAAATAGGGGCTATTTTATCTCTACGGAGCTGATTCACGATGCTGTGTGGGAGGGGAAAGAAATCGGGGAAAATGATATTCGTATGCTGATTAAGAAGCTAAGAGATAAAACCGATAAAGATTTTATCATTACGGCAAAAGGAATAGGGTATAAAATTGAAAAATGAGACCAAAAGTGTTTTTACATTTGCAATGATTCTAACCTTTTTAACCCTCCTTCTTGTCTCTTTTCCACTGCTAAATTATCTTTCTGTCTCCTTACGCCTCAATCAACTCACACAAGAGAATCAACTCAAAGCCTATGCCAAAGAGCTTGAGGTAACCATTCAAAATATTATGCCTGTGCAAAAAACCTTTCTGTTTCCTCGCTCTATTCTCTATAAAGTTGCGCTCTTAGATGCAAACAATCGTCTTGTTTTTTCCCTCATTAATGAGCCAATTCCACCCATAAGTGATACCTTTGTACGTAGTGGTAAAAGCCTTTTTTATCGCCATACCCTGCCACCCAATGTTTTACATGTAAGCCATTTAATTGTTCAAAAAGAGATAAGCCACTCAAAGGTTTTTTTTGACAGTTTAATTGTGGTTGGGGTGGTGATTATTGGAATGTTTCTGCTTACATTTTTACTCTTAAAACTACTTTTGAAACCTTACATTGAGACTTCGTCTCGCATGAACCATTTTTTTACTGATGTGATGCATGAGTTAAAAACACCTTTGGGTATTATGCAACTTAATCTTGAAGGTCTGGTAAAAAAATACACAGACAAGCGCCTTAATCGCTCACTAGCAGCCCTTTGCACACTCTCCACTTTGTACGATGATTTGGAATACCTCATCAAATACAAAACCATTACGTATACCAAAGAGAATCTTGCTATTTCTGACTTTTTAGAAGAGCGTATTGCCTACTTTGAAGCACTTAGTTCCTCCAAAGAGATGTGCATACAAGCTTCCATTGAGCCTGAACACATGCTGTATATTAATCGTATTGAATTTCAACGTATTGTTGATAACACCATTACCAATGCTATTAAATACTCTCCTGCTAAAACAAGCCTCTTTATTGCTTTATTTCAAAACGATACGGGTCTTTATCTTTGCATTAAAGATGAGGGTATGGGCATTAAAGAGATTGATAAAATTTTTGAGCGTCATTACAGGGGAGATATTTATAAAGGTGGATTTGGCATAGGTCTTAGTATCGTAAAAAGTATTTGTGATAAGTATAAAATTGAGATTGAAGTAAAATCAGAAGAGAAAAAAGGCTCGGAGTTTATTTATAAATTGAAGTAAAAAAAGGAGGAGAAATTCTCCTCCTAAAGTCTTATAGACCTGTTACGTTCTCAGCTTGAGGACCTTTTGGACCTTCGCCTAGTTCATAAGTCACTTT
>RZYK01000105.1 GCA_009930355.1 Campylobacterota bacterium
GGCATTGCGATCATTTTGTTCTCCTTAATTGGACATATGTTCAGAATTGTAGCACTTTAAATGAACATATGTCAAGAATATTTAAAACCTTTTATGTTACTATGAGCTCATTACATGTAAAAAGGATTGCTCAATGTCTCGTCATAAATGTCGTCGTGCAACTTCGTACCAGCCACTGATTACCCGTTTTGATCCTAAAGGAGCTAAACACGATGAGGTTATTTCCTTGATTCCTGAAGAGATAGAAGCACTTTATTTAATGGATTTGTTGGATTTGTATCAAGAAGAAGCAGCCTTAAAGATGGAAGTTTCTCGCCCCACTTTTGCACGTATTATTAAAACAGCACGTCATAAAGTGGCTTTGGCATTGTTAGGTGGGCATCGGTTACATTTAGAAGTGAAACGAGAGCGTTACGTGGTAGCGTTTTGCAGCAATGATACAAGCCATTTTGAAGAGCTTAATACTAAAGATAAATACCTTTGTATTTTCAACGTAGAAAATCATCGTATTGTAAAAACCCTCTTTCTTGAGAATCCAGCGCATGACAAAGAGGCTAAACCACCTTTAGTGTTAGCCCCACTTTTACAAGAACATCAGGTAAACTTTTTTTTAACAAAAACACTTGGTCAAGGCTTTCGAAATGCTCTTAGTGCCAGAGGCATTCAAGTGATTGAAAAAGAGTCTATTGAGGAGAGTGAAATTGCCAAACTTTTTTAGGCGTAGAGTAAAAGTGCGATGCCAAAAAGAATACGGTAAATTCCAAAACTAACAAACGTAAATTTTTCTAAAAATTTTAAAAAGAGTTTGATAGTCGCATACGCCACGACAAATGAGACGACAAAACCGACGGCTAAAACCATTACATTATCCGCCATTAAGAGTTCGTTATGATGTTTGAGTAAATCATAGCCTGTGGTAGCACACATCACAGGGAAGGCGAGTAAAAAGGAGAACTCCGCACTCGCTTTGCGTGTGAGTCCCACTAACATCGCTCCAATAATAGTCGAACCCGCTCTACTTGTTCCAGGAATAAGGGCAAAAATTTGAGCAATGCCAATCCAGAGCGCTTGTTTGTAACTCACTTTTTCTACATCATCCACAAAGTGCTCTTTGGGCTTATAAAACTTCTCCACCGCTAAAAAAATAATGCCTCCGATGATAAACATGAGTGCGACAATCTCAACGCTAAACATCGCCTTGATTTGCTTGGCAAATAAAAAACCCACCGCACCCAGTGGTACAAACGCCACCGCAAGTTTCATCCAAAGATTGATTTTTTTAGGGGAAAACTTCTCTTTATAGTTTAAAACCACGGCTAAAATCGCCGCAAACTGAATAATAACCTCATACGCTTTAATCATAGCATTTTGCTCAATACCTAACCAATCTCCCACAATAATCATATGCCCCGTAGAAGAGATAGGTAAAAACTCCGTAAAACCCTCAACAATTCCCATAATAATCGACTGAAAAATATCCACAAATATTCCTACATGTAAAATAAAAAGCGATTGTAACATAAGGCGTGTTAGAGTAAACGTAAGCAGATAAATTTGCTCCTAATTTGGTAAAAAACTTTTTACCTATTTTTAATCTTTTCTCCTTTATAATGCTTGAAATGCTGTAAGGTCTAAGGCTTAGACATACATGAAGTAGCACCTTCTTTTTCTGCTTTTCTTCTTTACATGTAACCCACACACAGCATCATTTTTCATTATAAAAGGAAACTTCATGGGTGTTGAGCAACACAAGGATTTATTGGGCAGTATTGGTGTGGACGTTGATCGTCACGCAAAGATGATGGCAATGGGCTTAGAAGCCTACAAAGCGCAGTTTTTAAGTCAACCCAACCGTCCCAAAGGTATGGCGTATTTTGATTGGTTTATGAGTGAGATTCAAGGGCAACGCATCGCTGAGATTAACGCCCTTCGTGCGGAGAAAAAACCAGCCGTTGGAACCTTTTGTATCTTTGTTCCTGAAGAGATTGTCATAGGAGCAGGAGGTGCGTGTTATGGTTTGTGCGGTGGTTCAAACGCAACCATTGCAGACGCTGAGACGGAGCTTCCTCGTAACATCTGTCCGCTGATTAAATCCGCACACGGTTTTAAACTGCAACGCACCTGTGCTTACACCCAATCCTCAGACTTCATTTACGGTGAGACAACCTGTGAAGCCAAGAAAAAAGCGTGGGAAATCCTTGCCAAACATCATCCCGTGCATGTCATGAACATTCCGCATATGAAGCGTGAGAAAGACCTCAAAATGTGGCAAGAGGAGATTGAGGAGTTTAAAGAGCATATCGAAGGGGTGATTGAGAAACCTCTAAGCCTTGAGGCGATGAAAGAGGGCGTGCGCAAAGTCAATGCCAAACGTTCCGCCCTTCAAAGATTAGACAAACTTCGTAGCTCAAACCCCGATATTATGCCGATTAGCGGGAAGGATTGTTTGTGGATTACGCAAGTGGGTTTTATGGACGATATCGAACGTTATACCGCAAAAATCAATGAACTGTGCGATGAGTTGGAAGAACGTGTGAGAGAAGGGGTGAGTGTTTTTCCAAAAGGTACGCCTCGTTTGATGGCCTTAGGAACCCCGTTTGCGCCACCTAACTGGAAACTTCACACGGCGGTTGAAAATACAGGTGGATGTGTTATTAATGAAGAGAGTTGTATCGGACATCGTTATTTTAAAGACAACGTGGACATTGAAGGCGTGGAGAGTGAAGAGGAGCTTTATGCCCGTTTGATGACACGTTACGCCAAAATCGACTGTGCGTGTTTTACACCCAATACGGGACGTATTGATAAAATCGTGCAGATGTATAAAGAGCGCAAAGCCGATGGCGTCATCTACTACACGCTTTCATTCTGCCATACCTACAACGTCGAATCTCACCTTGTGCTTGAAGCGATGCAAAAAGAAGGCATCCCGTGTTTAGTCATCGAGTCAGACTACTCACCAGAAGATGCAGGACAAATCAAAACCCGTGTGGAAGCCTTTTTGGAGAGCATCAGCTTTAAACAAAAAGCCCAAGCGTTCGCCAACAAATAATGTTTTGGGGCGTGGATATAGGCTCGACCTATACAAAAATCATCGGTATCGGAAGAGAACGGGAGATCGTACACAGTGCGGTCATCCCGACCATCTTCAATCAAGATGCTATCGTGGGCGAGTATTTGGCAGACAAAGAGGTGAAGATGCTCGTCGCCACGGGCTATGGGCGTTACATGTTGGAAGAATCGCATGGCGCTCCCGTGATAAGCGAAATCAAAGCCCACGCTAAGGGAGCGTACTTTTTTGAACCTGAGGTTGCCACCGTCATTGATTTAGGTGGACAAGATAGCAAAGTGATTAAAATGGGTGAGTACGGCAGTTTCACCGACTTTCGCATGAACGACAAGTGTGCGGCTGGAACAGGAAAATTCTTAGAAATTGCCGCCAATCGTCTGGGACTAGAGATGGAAGCCTTCGCCAACGCAGGCTTTGCGCACGATAAGGAGCTTACCATATCAAGCATGTGCGCCGTGTTTGCCGAGTCTGAAGTCATCTCACTCATCGCTAAAAAAGAGAGCTTAGCGAATATCTGCTACGGTGTGCACGAATCCATCGCCTCTAGGCTGGCTTCCATGGCTCGAAAATTTGTCGTCAAAGAGAATGAAACCATCGTCTTCACAGGAGGTGGCGCGCTCAATCCTTTTTTACACCATATGTTGGAGCAAAAATTAGAGCGGACTATCGTCATTCCTAAACACCCGCAACTGATGGGCGCTGTGGGTGCTGCGTTGTCGGGTTTTGAAGTGGTGCAGTAGGGTTTTATTTGGGGTAAAAATGTGCTACAATTAGGCAATTTAACACAGGTACGAGTGAATGAAAAAGCGTGAAATTTCAAAAGAGAGCATCAAAAAAGTCGTTGCTATTTCCCAAAGAATAGAAGGCTACAAACCTGCATCAAAACCTTTGCAAGAAAAAGCCAAAGTGCTTATGGCAAAACATCATGTCAAAATATCGGCTTGAAAGGAGCGTTTTTTATGTTTGATATGGCAATTATTTCTACTGCTGCAAGTAGTGTCAAAGGGGCAATGGAAATTGCAAAATTTTTGAAAGATAGTAGTGATTCTCTCGAAAAAGCAGAAGTCAAATTAAAACTTGCAGACTTGATTGAATCGCTTGCTGATATAAAAACTAAAATGGCAGATATTAAAGAAGCCCTCCTTGAAAGTGAGCAAGAAAAGCAAGAACTTAAAAATGCATTAAAAATAAAAACGAAACTTCAATTTGAAATGCCTTATTATTGGGCGAACAAAGATGACGGAACAAAAGATGGTCCTTTTTGTCAGCTCTGCTACGATAAAGAAAAAGAACTTATTCGCCTACAAGATGCGAAGAATGGAGAATGGAGATGTTTATCTTGTGGAGTTTATTTTAGAGATAAAAATTATATTGAACCAATATTAGAAACAGAATACAATAGCGGATGGAACTAACCTTTACATGTAACCCCAAATCCTAAGCTTCTTTTTCAAAAGTATTCTTTATAATACGCTAAATCGTACTATTAAGGATACTATCATGATCGTATCAGCCAATGACATCAAAACCAAAGGAGTGACGCTTCTTGATAAACTTTTTGAAAGCGTGAGTGAAGTCATCATCAATGTCCGGGGAAAAAACAAGTACGTCGTCATCGACATTGAGCGCTACAAGCAGTTGCGTGAGCTTGAGCTTGACCGACTTTATGAAGAAACGATGCAAGAGATTAAAGAGGGACGTTACACGACAGATGTGGAGGAACACCTCAAAGAAGTAAGAGCTATCGCCAATGGCTTATGAAATCCGTTTAAGTGAAAGCTACAAAAAAAGGCTTCGTAAGTTTATCCAAGCGCATAGAGATATGGCGGTGCGCTATGAAAAAACCATTTGTATTCTTCAAGAAAACCCACACCATCCCTCGCTTCGTTTGCACAAACTCAAAGGGAATTTAAGTGCGTATTACTCTATTTCGATTAATATTGAGTACCGCATCATTTTAGATTTTATCATCGTCGATGAAGTCATTATTTTACTCGACATCGGCGCACATGACGAGGTGTATTAGTGCGTATTCAAACCCTCATTCACACCGCACTCGTTGCCGAAGCTAAGCCGATTATTGGGCATTTTTCTCTTACATGTAAAGCAAAACAACCGTTCAATCTTTATGAAAAAGAGGGTATTGCTCTCATCGTCTCAGGCATGGGAAGCGCAAAAACCAACGAGGCGCTTGTGTATGCGCTCAATCTTTATGAACCGAGCGTTGCTATCAATATCGGCATTGCGGGATGTGTGGATAAAACCGTTTCCAAAGGCACCCTTTTTTGCACGACGCACGAGGGTTTGGGTATGCCTTTTGCGAGCTGTTCCCCACATGAAAAAGCAGTGGAGAATGCTTTACATATAAAGACTACTTTGGTGGACATGGAAGCGGGCACCTTCATTCAAACCTTGCCAAAACATATCGAGACCTACGTTTTTAAAGTCGTCTCCGACCATTTGGAAGACGTTATCCCAAGCAAAGCGGACGTGGGAAATTGGATAGGAAAAAGCATCAAAGCGTGGGAGAAATATGTTAGAAGATAGCCAAACGCATTTTGAAAAAGCGTGTGAAAATACGCCCTTTTTAAGTCTACATGTAAAGACACAAACCTTTTTAAAAGAAAAAGCCTTAGCGTATCATCTCAGTTTTTCACAAATCCAGCAATTCATCGTTATGGCGATTGATATGCAGATGTGGGGTGAAGATATAACGGCATTTTGGGTGGAGAAAGAGAGTAAAAAAGAGGCGTTTTTAGCCCTGCAAAAAGCTTATGAAGCCTTAAAAACAAACCTAAAGTGCTATCCTCCAACACCCATGGATTTTGAAAAAGAGACGTTTAAAATCGAAGAGCTTGAAAAAGAGCATTTGGGGCTGGGAAGTTGCCCTGTGGCATCACCTAAAACACGCTGTTGCAATCTCATGACACTGGACGCTGTGGAGAGTTGTGGTTTTGACTGTTCGTACTGCTCCATTCAGAGTTTTTACAAAAACAACACCATCACCTTCGATAAAAATTTTGCCCAAAAGTTGAAGCGTTTGGAGCTTGACCCTACCAAAACCTACCACATTGGAACAGGGCAATCTTCGGACTCTTTGATGTGGGGGAATCGTGCGGGTGTTTTGGAAGCGCTTTTCGCCTTTGCGCGTAAACATCCCAATGTTATTTTGGAGCTCAAAAGCAAGTCGGATAACATTGCCTATTTGCTTGAAAACGACGTTCCCAAAAATATCATCTGTACGTGGTCGCTCAATCCTCAAGTCATCATCGACAACGAAGAAAAACGAGCTTCCAGCCTAAAAGAGCGCATCCAAAGTGCCAGAGCTTTGGCGGATAAAGGCGTGTTAGTCGGCTTTCATTTTCATCCTATTGTTTTGTTTGAGGGATGGCAAGAGGCGTACACCGCCATCGCCAAAGAGCTTCGTAAAACCTTTACATGTAAAGAGGTTGCCCTTGTTTCCATGGGCACACTGACGTTCATAAAACCCGTGCTCAAAAAGATTCGACTGCGTGCGCAAAAGAGTAAAATTCTTCAAATGCCCCTCGTTGATGCGAGTGGCAAATACTCTTATCCGCTCTCACTTAAAGAGGAGATGTTTAGCACACTTTATCAAGCATTTAAACCGTGGCACACCGAGGTTTTTTTCTACCTCTGCATGGAAGATGAGAGCTTGTGGCAAAAAGTCTTTGGGCATGAGTACGCTAACAATGAAGCCTTTGAAGAAGCGATGTTAAAGGCGTATATGCAAAAAATAAAAGGAATGTTATGAAAACGGTTTTAATGAGTGGTGGAAGCAGTGGTATTGGCAAAGCGATAAGAAACATTCTTACATGT
>RZYK01000398.1 GCA_009930355.1 Campylobacterota bacterium
TGTCTAGTCCTGAAATAGCGTTACAAAAAAAAGTAAAGCTATGGAAGAAAAAGAAAAAAATTATGTAAAGCGAACTCAAAAAGATTACAGCATGAGTTTCAAGTTATCGGTAGTGAGAGAAATAGAGACGACCGAAATAGGTTTGTGTGCCATTACCCGAAAATATGGCATACAAAGTGAGGCGACGGTAAGGCGCTGGATGGAAAAATATGGTACCTTTGACTGGATAAATATCAAAGGAGGAAATATGCCTAAGAGTAAAGATCAAATGCTGTTAGAATTTCAAGAGAAAGTCCGACAGTTAGAGAAAAAGAATGCGAGGCTGGAACACGAATTGGAAATGAAGGACCATAAAGCAGCCATTTTTGATATGATGATAGATATAGCCGAGAAGGAGTATAAGATAGATATAAGAAAAAACTCCTTACCCGAACAGTTGAAAAATACAAGCAAATGAAAGGATTGTCCAAAGGAGTTATTTGCGAATTGTTCGGGACAAGTAGGCAATCATATTACAGAAAGAGGTGGCGTATAGTCAAGAACAAAGAAAAAGCAGATGCTGTTGTCGAGAAAGTGGAAAGAATACGGGCTGAAATGCCCCGCATTGGGTGTCGGAAAATGTATCACATACTTCAACCGCAGATGCAAGAACTATCAGTGGGAAGAGATAGGTTTTTCTCTATATTAAGAGCGAATCATATGCTGATCAGCCCTATAAGATCATATCATATCACAACCCATTCACACCATAGGTTTAGAAAACACAAGAATCTTTTGCAAGGACTAGACATTGTCCGTCCGGAACAGGTGTGGGTGTCCGATATCACCTATATAGGAGGAAGAGATAAGCATATGTATCTGGCTCTCATAACCGATACCTATTCTAAAAAGGTCGTAGGGTATGACCTTTCCGAAAGTCTAAGTACAGATGGAACTTTGCGTGCCTTGACAATGGCACACACTTCACGAATGTATAGAGGAGAGTTACTTATTCATCATTCAGACAGAGGAATACAATACTGTTCAGACGCCTATCAGGAGCGTTTGGCAAAATATGGAATAACGCCAAGTATGACAGAAAGCTACGATCCTTATGCCAATGCAGCTGCAGAACGCATTAACGGGATATTAAAGCAAGAGTTCTTGTTAGAAGAAATGAAACTTCCATTAAAGGAAATGAAACTTGTTGTTAGAGATGTGATAAACACATACAATAAGTTGAGACCGCACTATTCTTGTGGATATTTAACGCCTTGCCAGATGCACACCCAAAGAAGTGTAAAAATAAAAACATACAAAAAAGAAGATTGTTTCAGGACTAGTCCTGAAACAATCTTCTAAAAAACATTAACTTTGTCCTATTAAAATAAGCAGTAAAAACTGTAACGCTTATTTAGGACTAGTCA
>RZYK01000399.1 GCA_009930355.1 Campylobacterota bacterium
AATCACTATTGTCCGACTAATTTTTAGGAATGGCATTAAAAAGGTCTAACATATTGATTATCAACAATACGTTATGATGATTTAAAAAGTGACCCCCCTTGTCTTATCTAAACAAACTAAGTTGAATTTCTTTTTGGCCCGGTGGAATTTCTTTCTTAATATATGATCGTACAGTGCTGCGCAAGAGTTCAAATACATCAAGCATACTGATTAGATGAATGCGAACCAATGTTGCAACTATCGAAAACGCTTTTTTTGTAGCTGCGATCTTCTGAATCACTGTCAATAAAAGTTGTGCTATGAGCGTGCACCAAACCTGGGTATAGATCGCATTGACACTTTCGCCGTAGAAATAGTGCAACTGGAAGTTTTGCTTCATTTTCTTGAAGAGTAGCTCTATGCCCCATCTTTTTTTGTAAAGAAATGCGATTTCTTCTCCGGTACTTTCGATGCTATTGCTCAAGAACTCGTAATAGCGGTTTTGCTCGTCCTGATAGCATACTTTCTTGAGTCGGACTGATTCTCTTTCCCGGATTTTCTTTTTCCCATTTTCATCCTCCGGTGTATAAGTTATTTCGATGATCTCCTCCCCTAAAACAATAGCTTTTCCTTTTACTTTTTTATGCTTTGAAAGAGTCTTAATGACTGTGTAAGTGGCATTCTTCTTTAATCGGGTAACAAAATAGATGTTCTTTTGTGTCCATACGGCAAATTGATGGTAATAGTTGTATGCCCGGTCAAAAACAATCATGCTGTGAGAAAGCAATTCGATTTCCTTCAAAAAGTTTTTATCATGTACCTTAGCTGCTGTGATTTTTACAAATTTTCCGACGGATTGCATGGCATCAATGAGCATATGAACTTTTAATCCACCTTTTTTCTTGCCATCATTTTTAGGATTTCGACCTACACCTTTCAGAATGTTACTGAATAACCGAATTGTAGTGGAATCGATCAATAATATTTCTCTGAAGGTCATTCCATGAGTCCGGCTGTCCGACAAAAAATTCTTGTAGCGTCGAACCAAACTGAAATAAACATCTTCAAAAAACTCATTGGGTCTTGTTCGCATGCCATCGCAAGCGGTACTCTTTGCCGGGGACTTTATCAATCCCAAGTGGTTTAGCTTACCCCCCAGTGCACGCAGACTTTCGCAGATTTCAGTCATTGAGTCGCATCTGCTCAGTATGCCAAATAGTAACGTTATCAGATGGTCTTTTGCTTTAAATGATTTGTAGTACCGGTCAGCATCATGCTTTTTAATCAGCCATTCCAGATTAATCGAATCAACTAATTTTAGCACTTGTTTGAAAATCGGCTGTCCGACAAATTTAATCTCTGTATTTTTGCCCATGTTGTTATGTTTTGTGGTTGCAAATGCAAACATACAACATACGGGGCAG
>RZYK01000106.1 GCA_009930355.1 Campylobacterota bacterium
TGAGGGTGAGGCAATTAGCAAAGAAGATCTTTTCTTGGAAAGTCGTCATTGGTTTAGTGCATAAAGTAATACAATAGACTTTTTTGATAACTTAATATTTGTGCTATTAGGTTATTAAAAAAGTCTCAGATAAAAAAACAAGGTAAGAGAAATGAAAAAGTACAATGTAGCCATTGTTGGAGCTACGGGTGCCGTGGGTGAAGAGTTGGTGCGTGTATTAGAAGAAGTTGATTTTCCTATCAATAATTTAGTTCCACTTGCAAGCCGTAAGAGTGTAGGTCTTGAAGTTGAATTAAAAGGTAAAACCTATAAAGTGCTTGAGCTGACTGAAAAAGCATTTGAAGAGAATGATGTTGAAATTGCATTCTTTAGTGCAGGTGGTGATATTTCAGCGCATTATGCTCCCTATGCTGCCGAAGCGGGTGCTGTAGTGATTGATAATACCAGCCATTTTAGGATGGATGCAGATGTTCCTTTGGTGGTTCCTGAGTGTAATCCTGGAGATATTGAGCAATGGCAAACAAAAGGTATTATCGCAAATCCTAACTGTTCAACGATTCAAATGGTACAGGTGTTAAAGCCATTGGATGAATTGTTTAACATTACACGTGTTGACGTAGCAACGTATCAAGCAGTAAGTGGCGCAGGAAAAGGTGGTATGGAAGAATTGGTAAATCAAATGCAAGACTTTTTTGCGTTTAAATTAGACCAATGTGAACCTAAAACATTTGCCCATCAAATCGCTTTAAATGTTATTCCTCATATTGATGTTTTTATGGACAATGATTACACCAAAGAAGAGATGAAAATGGTGAATGAAACTCAAAAAATCTTGGGTAAAAAAATGGAAATTAGTGCAACATGTGTACGTGTTCCTGTTATGCGAAGTCACTCTGAAGCCATTACGATTCATTTTGAAAAAGATGTTAATGTTGAAAAAGCAGTTGAAGCCCTTCAAAATGCTGAAAATGTTATCGTCATTGATAATCCAGCCAAAAAAGAGTACCCGATGCCTATCATCTCAACGGATACTAATGATACGTATGTGGGCAGAATTCGTAAAGATATTAACCGTGATAACGTGCTTCATTTATGGTGTGTGGCAGATCAGATTCGTGTGGGTGCTGCGACGAATGCGGTAAGAATCGCACAAAAATGGATTAAGCTAGAAGAGGCGTAATGATAGAAAAACTTTTTGAAAAGGGATTATGGTCAAGCAGACTGATTATTCTTTTAGCAGTTGTTTTTAGTATTTTGTCATCTTTCGCTTTGTTTTTAATTGGTAGTGCAGATTTGTACCATGTTGTGATAGAAACGTATCAGTATTTTTTTCAAGGGGTGCATCCTGAAAATTTCCATGCTGATATTGTGGCTGAAATTATCGGTGCCATTGATTTGTACCTCATTGCAGTTGTTTTACTCATTTTTGGGTTTGGCATTTATGAGCTTTTTGTCTCTGATATTGATGTTGCAAAAGGGAGCGGTGGCGATAAAATTCTGTATGTGAGCTCCTTGGATGAGCTGAAAGACAAGATTGCAAAAGTGATTGTGATGGTACTTATTGTAAGCTTTTTTCAACGTATTTTGCATACGGAATATAAGGGTGCTTTGGAGATGCTTTATTTTTCCATTTCAATTGCCACGCTTTCTATTGGACTTTATTTTTTACATAAAGGTGGAAAACATTAATGATTTTTGTTGATGCATGTTTTGGTAAAAAAACGCCTTACACACCTGTGTGGATGATGCGGCAAGCAGGGCGATATTTACCTGAGTACATGGAAGTACGAGCACAAGCAGGTGATTTTTTGCGTTTGTGTAAAAACCCTGAGAAAGCGTGTGAAGTTACCCTTCAGCCTGTCGATATTTTAGGGGTTGATGCGGCTATTTTATTTAGCGATATTTTAGTAGTTCCTTTAGAGATGGGTATGGAGCTACAGTTTTTAAAAGGTGAAGGACCTGTTTTTTCACACCCAATTACCAATCAAGCCGATCTTGATAAACTCAGTGTTGAAAAAGCGATTGATGGCTTAGAATACGTTTATGAGACGATTAAATTGATTCGTGGCAAATTGGCTGCCGATAAAGCGCTCATTGGCTTTTGTGGGGCACCTTGGACATTGGCGACTTATATGATCGAAGGGCAAGGAACGAAAACCTACGCACTTGTGAAGAAAATGATTTATTCTAATCCGCAGTTTATGCATGCGCTTCTCAAAAAAGTCACCGAAGTGCTTAAGGGTTATATGGAGCGCCAGATTCAAAGTGGGGCAAATGTCGTGATGATCTTTGATTCATGGGCTGCAGCACTCGAAGAGAGTGCGTATTTTGAATTTAGCTGGTCGTATATGAAAGAGATTAGCGCATACCTCAAAGCAAAATATCCGCATGTCCCTGTGATTTTATTTCCTAAAGGGATTAGTGGGTATTTGGATAAAATCGATGGTGAATTTGATGTCTTTGGTGTGGATTGGTCAACACCGATTGAGCTTGCCAAAGAAAAACTAGGTCATAAATATGTGCTTCAAGGCAATATGGAACCCACACGTCTTTATAGTAAAGAGGCGATTGATGAGGGAATTGAGCATATCGTGAATGTTATGAAAAATGAACGCCATGTGTTTAATTTAGGGCATGGTATCTTGCCAGATATTCCTGTAGAACATGCCAAATACTTTATACAACACGTTCAAACTCGCACTAAACTCTAAATTTTTGCCCTTATCATGAGGGCAAACTTCTTTTTACATGTAAGGATTTTCCATGAGTTCTTTGATTTTCGGTCCCATTACTTCCAGACGTTTTGGGCAATCGTTAGGGATTGATTTAAGTCCTGATACAAAGCAATGCAATTTTGATTGTCTTTACTGTGAGTTAAAAGGGGCTAAAACTGTTTTAAAGTCCCAAAAAGCACCTTTGGTAGAGGAGATTATAGATGAACTTAAAGAAGCATTATTAAAGTATGAAAATATAGATGTTATTACAATTACAGCCAACGGAGAGCCGACACTTTATCCTGATTTAGCTCATTTAGTAGATGAAATTTTGAAAATAAAAAAAGGGCATAAACTGCTCATTCTCTCAAATGGTTCAACCATTGATCAATCTAATATTCAGTCCGTTCTTTCAAAATTAGATATCGTTAAACTTTCTTTAGATTGTGTGAATCCGATGTGTTTTAAAAAATTGGATCGTGCGCATAAAGGGATTGATATTGCTAAGATTATAGAGGGAATGAAAGAGTTTAGAGCACATTATCGTGGTGAGCTTGTGATTGAAATATTAGTTGTTGAAGGCTTGAATGATAGTGAGATAGAGTTTCAATCACTGAATACTGTGTTACAAGAAATTAAACCTGACCGTATTGATGTGGGTACTATTGATCGTCCACCTGCTTATAATGTAAAAGGTGTAAGTATTGAGCGTTTAATTGAACTTTCCCATCTTCTCAAAAACTTACATGTCACTATTGCGTATAAGAAAAATTATATTCCAAAGAGACGTCATTTTTCTAAGGAAGAGATTGTTGCGTTATTAAAACGAAGACCTCAAAGTTTTGAAGATATTGCACTTTGTTTTGATGAAGAGAGTTTGAAAAATCTTAATGCATTAATAGATGAAAATGTTTTACATGTAAAGAATATTGCAGGAGTTAATTTTTATAAAGTAAGTTAGTGGGTGTTTAACCCACTAACCTTTAAGCTACAAGCGTATGTCTTTTTTGATACTTAATACGCTGCCCCATATAAACCACTCCATAAAGAATTAACCCAATAGCATAAGCTAAATAATGCGATGGAAGTCCTAAATAACTTGCGACTATTTTAGGAAGCATCATACATGGAACAACCAAAATCAGTAAAATGCGCTCAAACGTGTGGATTTTCATGAGAACAAAACTCTGTGTAACAGAAGTAAATGCAAACATACCTAAAACAGCCCCTGTAAAAATCACTAAAACTTCTAAAGGATTGGTAATCCAAACCCAAGCTGAAACATCATTGGGATCTTCCGGATTGACACTATGAATCAGTAAGAGTTCATTATTAAAGAAAAACATAAACGGTAAAACTGCTGTTCGTATGTCATAAATAAACGATTGAATACCTGTTACGATAGGATCACTCTTCGCAATAGCCGCCGCCGCATAGGCTGCCATACCCACAGGGGGTGTATCGTCGGCTAAAATACCAAAGTAAAAGACAAACATATGCGCCGCAATTAAAGGAACAATAATACCGCTGTTTCCTGCTAATTCAACAATAATAGGTGCAGTGAGTGACGCCATAACGATATAATTCGCCGTGGTTGGCAATCCCATACCCAAAATCAAAGAAACAATGGCTGTCATAAATAAAATTGCCAAAATATAGCCACCTGATAATTGCTCAATCACCTCAGATAAAATAAGCCCAATACCTGTTAATGTAACCGAACCTACGATAATTCCAGCAACAGAAGTCGCAATGGCAATTGAGACCATATTTTTACCGCCGTTTACCATGCCAATGCCAATATCTGAAAAACCCTCTAAACAAATGGCTAAAGTTATCTTTTCTTTATTTATCCACGTTTTAAAAGGCTTTTGAACTACCATGATAATCATAAGAAACATAATGGCACTAAAGGCTGCACTTTGGGCGGATTGTCTTAAAATAATCAGTGTATACATCAAAAAGAAAATAGGAATAAAATAGTGTAAGCCTTTAAGAAAGAGCGGAAAAGCACGCCCCAAAACACTTTGGTCTTCTCCTTTAATCCCTTGTTTTTTAGCCTCTAAATGCACAATATAAAAGAGTGCAAAATAACAGGTAAATGCAGGAATAAACGCTGCATAGACTACATCCGTATAATCAAGCCCCAAGAACTCTGCCATAATAAATGCCGCCGCACCCATAATAGGAGGCATAAGCTGACCATTAACCGAAGAAGCTGTCTCAACCGCCGCTGCCTTGTGCGCACTAAAACCTAAACGCTTCATTAAAGGAATTGTAAATGTCCCAGTGGTCACTGTATTGGCAATAGAGGAGCCTGAAATAACACCCATTAGTCCTGAAGAAGCAACGGCAGCTTTTGCAGGACCACCGTCAAAACGACCTAACAGTGTATACGCTAACTTAATAAAATACTCACCAGCCCCTGCTTTATCAAGCAAGGCACCAAAGAGAACAAACAAAAAGACAAAACTAGCACTTACGCCTAGCGGTACACCAAAAATACCCTCTGTAGTTAAGACCATTTGACCAACGATTTTATTAAGACTAGCACCTTTATGGGCAATTAAATCAGGAAGATAGGGACCAAAATAGTCATATGAAAGAAAAACGATAGCAACAATCATTAAAGGAAGTCCCATAACTCTACGAGAGGCTTCAAGGACAGTAAGCATCGTTAAAACACCCACAATAACATCTATTTGTGTCCACGCACCTGAACGCATTGCTAAGTCTCTATAAGCATACCACTGGTAGAGAACTACCGTAATACCTACAAGGGCAATTAAAAAATCGTACCATGTAATTTTTGATTTAAGCGTAACGCTTTTATACATAGAGTGCATACAAAAAGCAAGAATGATGGCAAAAGCAAGGTGAATAGACCTAACATGCGCACTATTACCTGGGTCTAAAACAATGTAGAGTTGATAGAGCGACCATGAAAAAGCAATGACTGAAATAAACCAGTATTGCCAACTCCCTTTTTCAAAGTCTCTTTGTCCCTCAAATTCATTGATGAGCTTCTCGTCATCCAATCTTTGTGTCAATGTCTTCAATAGCATAACCTTTATAAATAAACTCATGTAAGGCTCTTTCAAGCCTTACATGTAAAAAAAAATTAGAGGAGTCCAGCCTCTTTAAACGCTTTAATCGCACCTGGGTGTTGTGGCACACTTAAGCCCTCAAGTAGACTCTCTTTGGTAATCGTTTTGTATGCAGGATGAAGTTCTTTGAATTTTTCAAAGTTATCTAAAATGGTTTTTACCACCTGATAAACAACGTCATCTTTTACTTTTGTACTTGTAACTAATACCGCTTTTACACCAATGCTTGGCACATCATTGGGCACGCCTTTGTAAAATGAGCCAGAAATAGTTCCTTTCGCAAAATAAGGGTATTTTTTAATCATAGCATCAATTCCTGCTCCTTCAATAGGAACGATAGAAATATCAACAGAATTCGCTGCATCTTTGATATTTGCAGTTGGGTGTCCTACCATAAAAAAGTAACCATCAATGTGGTTATCTTGGAGCATAGTTGGACCTTCGCTTGATTTTAGTTCATTTGCAAGGGCTAAATCGGAAGTTTTAAGACCAAATGCATCAAAAACCATTTCTGCTGTCATGCGAGTACCTGAACCTGGTGAATCCATATTGATTTTTTTACCTTTAAGGTCACTGATAGTTTTGATACCTGATTTTTGATTGACAACGAGCGCTAAAAGTTCAGGGTAAATAGCAATGGCACTTCTAAGTTCTGGAACAGCAGCAGCGCCTCCAAATTTACCTTCTCCTTTGTACGCTTGATAGGCTGTGTCACTTTGAGAGATACCAAAATCGAGTTCACCTGCTTTAATGGTATTTACATTGTAAACGGAACCACCTGTTGATTCAACAGAACAACGAATATTTGTGCTTTTCTTGTTTTTGTTTACCATTTGACAAATGGCACCACCTGTTGGATAGTACGTTCCTGTAACGCCACCCGTTCCAATCGTGATAAACTCAGCCGCAAACATTGGAACGCTTAACGCTCCTGTAAGTGTCAATAGAGCAAGTTGTCTTTTCATGATAACTCCTTATTAGTATAGGTTATAATAGTACCTTTTTTTGACTGACTTTTTCTTGAATAGA
>RZYK01000400.1 GCA_009930355.1 Campylobacterota bacterium
CAAAGATACGATTTTCATAAAGTTAGCATAACGAACTTCACGACCGACTGGTCCGAAAATCCTTGTACCAATTGGCTCTCTTTTGTTATCAAGAATAACAGCTGCATTCTCATCAAAACGAATGAGTGAACCGTTTTCTCTCTGAATTTCTTTTTTTGTTCTAACGATAACCGCTTTAACAACTTGTCCTTTTTTCACCTTACCGCTAGGTAATGCTTTTTTGACAGAAGCGACGATAACGTCACCTACCGTTGCATAGCGACGTTTACTACCACCTAGAACTTTAATACACATAATTTCTTTAGCACCACTGTTATCAGCTACCGCTAACCTTGTAAAACTTTGAATCATTATTCAACTCCTACTTTAACAATAGCACTGAGTCTAAAAGACTTTCTTTTTGAAAGTGGTCTGCACTCAATAGCACTTACCGTATCACCAATTTTTACTTGGTTGCTCTCGTCATGGATTAGGTATTTTTTGAAACGTTTAACGAACTTGCGATATCGTGGGTGCATTACACGTCTCTCTACCAAAACGGTGATGGTTTTATCACCTGTTTTTTGAACAACTACGCCTTGAATCTCTCGTTTTAAAGCCATTAGTTACCCCTACTTGTTTTGAGCAGAAATTGCCGTATTAATACGTGCGATATCTCTTCTAACTTCTTTAATCTCATTAGGATTAGTAAGTTGCATTGTTTTTAACTTTTGTCTTAACGTAAACAAAAGAACCTTTTTCTCTTTTAACAATTCTGCAAGCTCTGATGCGCTTTTGCTATTTAAATCAATATACTTCATTTTCGCTCTCTCGAGTTACAATCTTGGTTTTGAAAGGCAATTTGTGCATTGCAAGGGTTAACGCTTCACGTGCCAACTCTTCTGGAACACCAGCCATTTCAAAAATAATTCTGCCAGGTTTAATATTCATAACCCATTTATCAACAGAGCCTTTACCTTTACCCATTCTGGTTTCAAGAGGTTTTGCTGTTAATGGTTTATCTGGAAATACACGAATCCATGTTTTTGCTTGACGCTTAACGTGACGTGTGTATGCAATCCTTGCAGCTTCAATTTGGCGTGAATCAATACGACCCGCCTCAACCGCTTTTAGACCAATTTCACCAAAAGAGATAGAAGCACCACTTTGCGCTTCACCGCGATTGCGGCCTTTCATCTGCTTTTTATATTTTGTTCTTTTAGGCATTAACATTAGTTTTTACCTCTCTCTTTACGTGCTCTAGGCTTTCTGGTATTTTCTTTTTCAGATGTTTCCTCTTTTTCTGGAGCAAGCCCCTTTACAAGAACTTCACCTTTAAAAATCCATACTTTAACACCAATAACACCGTATGTAGTGTGTGCTTCAGCAAAACCATAATCAATTTTTGCACGAAG
>RZYK01000107.1 GCA_009930355.1 Campylobacterota bacterium
GATAGATTTCTTACTGATAAGTTAGGTAAGTACGCCTCGTTTATCCCTTTTTGTCCTGAGCATTTAGCCTTTGGTACGCCTCGTGAGACGATACGCATTGTGCAAGAAAATGAGTATAAAAAGGTCATCACCGTCTTTTCTAAAAACAATGTTACAGAGGCGATGAATGAGGCGATGCAAAAAGAGCTTTATAAAATTCAGCATGAGCCCATTTGTGGCATTATCTTGAAGTCAAAGTCTCCTAGTTGTGGGCTTGGCAGTACGAAGTATTACGTGGGTGAAATGGGTGAAGGCAAAAAAGATGGGCTTTTTGCGCTTACATGTAAAGAGGCTTTTGAGGATTTTCCCATCGAAGAAGAGGCACGCTTGCTTGATCCTTGGCTTCGAGAAAACTTCATCATGCAACTCTTTGCTTACCACGATGCTATGCGTTTAGAAAAACACGCACAGAGCATGAATGAGTTGGTAGCGTTTCATACGGCGTATAAATTTTTACTGCAAAGCAAACATGAAGGAAACTACCGCCTTTTAGGAAAAATCGTTGCCAATCACGAAAATAAAAGCCTACAAGAACTCACACAAGCCTACCTAAGCCTTTTTAAAAAAACCATCGCTTATAAAAGCACCATCGCTAAAACGGTCAATGTCCTTCAACACATGGTAGGCTTTTTCAAAAAAGAGCTAAGTAGCGTTGAAAAAAAAGCGCTTCATTTGCAAATTGAGGAGTTTCGAGATGAGATAGTCCCACTGATTGCAGTGATGAGTACCATAGAGTTTTTAGCCAAAAAGTATGATATTCATTACTTACTTAACCAAAAATTCCTCAATCCTTATCCAAAAGATTTGGCACTGCGTTCAGTCATACAAGAAGGAAAATAGGCATGAAAAAGGTGCTTTGGTTTAGGCGGGATTTACGAGTGGATGACTCAATGCTTTTAAGTGTTGGGGGCGAGGTTTTGCCCATTTTTATCTTCGATACCACTCTTTTAAACCCTTTAGCAAAGACTGACCGACGGGTGGCGTTTATCTTCGAGCAGGTGTTGAGTCTTAAAGCTAAACTAAAAGCCTTAGGACTTGATTTAGCACTCTTTTATGGCACCCCTTTGGAGGTTTTTTCCTATCTGAAAACCTTGGGCTTTAGCGATGTGTATGCCAGTGTGGATTACGATGCGTACGCTAAAGAGCGAGATGAAACCGTGGGAGCGTTAGTGCGCTTTCACGCACTTAATGATTGCTATCTGTTTGAGCCCACAGAAGTGCTCAAAAAAGATGGCACACCTTACCTTGTCTTTACCCCTTTTTACAAAGCGTGTCAGCAACTTTACACACAATTTCATGTATTAAAATACACAAAAGCGACACAAAAACTCTGTGAGTTTGATTGTAGCGCACTGTGGCACATTGAAAAAGAGAGCAAAACAGCTTTACATGTAAAGATGGAAAATATAGGATTTATACCTTTACATGTAACGATTTTAGAGCCACACAAAACCCTAGAAGCCTTTACATGTAAAATAGATGCGTATGCGCACGATAGAGACTTTTTAGCCTTAGATGCTACCTCACACTTAAGTATTCATCTGCGTTTTGGCACACTTGGCATTCGTGAAGTGGTGCGCTATTTAGTGGCGCTCAAAAAAGAGGGACACACCACAGAGCCCTTTTTTAGACAGCTCATTTTTCGTGAGTTTTACGCCTATTTGCTCTACCATTTTCCGCATCTTGCATGGGAGAATTACAAGTACACCCCACCCTACGAGGAAAATCAAGAGAGTTATGAGCGATTTATCACTGCACAAACAGGCTATCCTTTGGTGGATGCCGCCGTGCGTGAACTGTTAGAAACTGGGCTGATGCACAATAGAGCTCGCATGGTGGTTGGCTCATTTTTTACCAAACATTTACTGCTTCCATGGCAAAGAGGAGAAGCTTTTTTTGCAAAATATCTTTTGGACTATGACGCTTCAGCGAACATCCTTTCATGGCAGTGGTGCGCAGGTACTGGCATCGACCCACAGCCCTACTTTCGCATCTTTAACCCTTACTCTCAGTCACTAAAATTTGACAAAGAAGCGCTTTACATCAAACGCTTTTTACCACAGCTTAGCGACATTCCATCATCCTTGCTTCACAAAGAGAGTTACCTTTTAAGCCATACCATTCCCAACTATCCTAGACCCATTATCGAGCATGAAAAGGCTCGAAAACGCTTTTTAAACGCCTTTGCACACACAACCTAATTTCGTTTACTCCGTGTTGCTCAAATCGTGTTAAAATAGTGACAAAACAAAAGGAGTATCTCATGTTAAAAGAATTTTTACATGTAAGTTTAGGCGGAATGGTTGTGCTCAAAGAAAAAATCGAAGAAGAGCTAAAAGTGCTTGAAGAAAAAGGGAAAATCAGCACCAGCGATGCGAAGAGTTTTATCGAGTCTATCTCTCAAAGAGGCAAAGATGAAGATGAGCGCATCAAAGCCAAAATCAAAGAGATGATTAAAGAAGTAGTCGATGAATTGGGACTTGCGACGAAAAGTGACATTGAGGAGCTCAAATCAAAACTCTCTTGATGTATTGGCATCTGTTCAACCCCAAAAGGGTTTATGATGTTTTCTCTTTTTTGCTCAGCGTTTACCTTTTGCTCAAAAAAAAGGAGCGTCTTTTTTTTCTAAAACCCCTCTCCCCTATTGCCTTTTCACAAACAATTGTAAGGCTTGGGGCGAGTTTTATTAAACTAGCGCAAGTGCTAGCTACTCGAGCGGATTTCTTTAGTGCTCAGTATTTGGATGCGTTAAAATCCCTTCACGACCAGCTTCCGCCCATGTCCAAAGCTGAGTTAAATAGTGTCCTTTCTCGTGCTTTTCCTACCATGCCTTTTGAAGCTTTCAACGAAGAACCCATTGCCTCAGCGTCGATTGGGCAAGTGCATGAAGCACGTTTGGGTGAACAAAAAGTGGCGATTAAACTCAGGCGTTTGGACATTGAAAAACGTGTCCGTGCAGACATACGCATTATCTCCTTTTTCAACCGACTCTTTCGACCGCTTTTTTCACATTACACGAAAAACTCCATTGAGGCGGTGATTGTTGAGTTTTCAAAGATGATACTTCAAGAGGTCAATATGACCACCGAACTTCACAACCTTCAAAAATTCTCTACCACATACGCCCGTTCAGGCATTCGTTTTCCAACGCCTTTGGAGGCGTATTGCAGTGAAGATGCTTTGGTGATGAGTTTTGAAGAGGGATTTCGTTTTGACGATAAAGAGCGTTTGCAAAAAGAGAAGATTGATTTTAGAGCGATTATTGGAAAACTCATCTCGTTTTATACCGAACAGATGCTCCTTCGTGGCTATTTTCATGCCGATCCGCACCCTGGAAACTTGCTTGTTACCCCCAAAGGAGAGTTAATCTTACTTGATTTTGGTATGGTAAAATCTATCCCAAATCAAACGAGAATTGCCATCATTGAGCTCTTAAAAGCCGCCAATGAGAAAGATTATGAGCTCTACATCAGTGCAAGCAAACGGCTTGGAACCATTGCGTATGAAGCGCCCGTGGGAGAGTTAGCCCTTTTAAGTGAGCGTATGTTTGAGATCTTTGGCAATGAAAACTTAAGCTCTGAGAGCATGCAAAAACTTGCCTTTGATGTTTTAAATTCTACCCGTGACTTACCCTTTAAACTCCCACAAGAGGCGATTTATATTTTGCGTGTAAGTGCGATTATTGAGGGGTTGGGGACGACGTATATTGAAAATTTTAATGGCATTAAAGATATTTTGCCCATTTTACAAGACAATATTCCTAAAGCCTTAGGAGCAGATGAGAGTATTTTGGAGAGCATAATAAAAGAGTTTAAATCACTTCCCTTAACCGTTCATCATGTCAAATCCTCCATCAAACAAATCAGCGATGGGGAGCTTAAAGTCGAACTCTCTCTATCCCAATTAGAGTGGCTCAAAAAAGAGTTAAAAGCCTATCTTAAACCCTTTCTTTTGGGGACAATACTGCTCTTAAGTGCGCTTTTTACACTCACATACAACCCCTCATTAAAAGAGGTCGCACTGGTTTTATTTACGCTTGGATTGGCACGTATTATTTTTTAAACGCAACCACTTCTTCAAAGCTTAAGCGGTGTTTGCTTCTTTGCTCGCTCGCACGATACCCAAAAGGAATGAGCAAAGCACTTTGATACACGGATGTGTCAATCTCTAAAAGCGCATCAACTTTTTGGGACTCAAATCCCTCAATCGGACACGAATCAATTCCAATAAACGCTGCTGCGCTCATCATGTTTCCTGCTGCAATGTAGCACTGTTTCTCACTCCACATCTCGATAGTATGGTCATCTCTGCCATCAACCCAGCCCTTATAAACCCCTAATAATCCTTGATACGCCTCAGGAGCCAAACCCCAACGGCTGAGTTGTTTTTGGGTATAAGCATCCCTACTTCTAACATCTTTTCTAGCCAAAATCACCAACAAATCACTGCACGTCGAAATCTGTTTTTGATTCCATGACACTTTTTCAATCGCCTCTTTTAAGCCTTGGTTTTGCACCACAACAAATTTCCACTGCTCAACACCAAAGGAACTAGGGCTGAGTCGTCCCGCTTCTAAAATAAAGTTCAAATCTTCTGGCAAAATCTTTTTGCTGGTATCAAATAATTTACACGCATGGCGATAATTCATCGCCTCTAAAAATAATTTTTTCTTATCCATCATCACTCCTTAAACTGTTTTCAAAATTATAACCCAATTTTTGTCTTATTTAATTAAATTGTGAGATTAACACATTTCATTTTGAAATATTTTAGCCTTTACATGTAAAAACACAGTATGCTTTTTGCATGAAAATGTCACCCATGGATAAACTAACCCTTTTAGCCGACAGCGCCAAATACGATGTCTCCTGCTCCTCTAGTGGCAGCGAGAACAACTATAAAACGGGTGAGCTTGAATGCACCCACAACAGCGGTATTTGCCACAGTTTTACCAGAGATGGACGGTGCATATCGCTCTTAAAAGTCTTACTCTCCAACATCTGCATTTACGACTGTGCGTACTGCATTAACCGTGTGAGCAACGACACGCCTCGCACCGCCTTTAGCCCACGAGAGCTCGCAGATCTTACCATTGCTTTTTACAAACGAAACTACATTGAGGGGCTTTTTTTAAGCTCAGGCATCATTAAAAATGAAGACCATACGATGAGCCTTCTTTTGCAAACCCTGCGCATTTTACGCCATGAGTACCGCTTTAACGGCTACATTCACGTCAAACTCATTCCTGGAAGCTCCAAAGAGTTGATTCACGAAGCCACCCTTTTAGCCAATCGTGTCAGCTCCAACATCGAGCTTCCTAGTGCCAAAAGTTTGGCGCTTTTAGCACCCGATAAAAGCAAAGAAAAACTCCTCTCACCCCTTAAACACGCTCGCGACATTACGCTAGAGCGTCAGAACAAACCCATTTCTATGAGCACGCAGATGATTGTAGGCGCCACCAGCGAGAGTGATTTTGACATTTTAAAACTCTCCTCCTCTTTGTACCAAAAAGCCCTTTTAAAGCGGGTCTATTACTCGGCGTACATTGCGGTCAATCACCATAAACATCTCCCCGTTCCTGAGCTTTGTAAACCGCCACTGCTTCGTGAGCACAGGCTTTATCAAGCCGATTGGTTACTTCGCTTTTATGGTTTTTCGTACGATGAGATTTTAAACGAAGATGAAAACCTAGATATGCAGTTTGACCCCAAAACTTTCTGGGCACTGCGCCATTTAGACTTTTTTCCCATTGACATTAACACCGCACCCAAAGAGGTGATGATTCGCATCCCTGGACTTGGCATTCGAAGTGTCCTAAAAATTTTACAAGCCAGACGTTTTAAAAGACTTCATTTTGAGGATTTAAAGCAACTCAAAATCTCCCTGAAAAAAGCACGCTATTTTATCGTTGCAGGGAATGATTTTTATCGTGGCTCCACCCTTTATGAAGAGAGGCTCAAACTGGCTCTCATTCATCAAGGAGGCGACATTATTCAGCCCACACTGTTTGATACCTCTATCTACACGGGAGAGCTCTAATGGTACTGCTGTACGATGGGAGTTTTGAGGGGTTTTTAACGCTGGTGTATGAGGTCTATTATGAAAAGTTACCGCTCACACGCATCATTAAACAACCGCCAAATTCACTCTGTTTTGAGCGCTATCATGAAATCTTTAGCGATGAGCAGAAAGCACAAAAAGTGTTAAATGCCATTAAAAAACACTTTAGTAAAGAGAGGCAACGCACCATTTTCAACATCTTCTTATGCGATACGAAAGAGCATGAAATGGCGCTTTTCGAGTACATTCGCATTGGGTTTAAAAACCCAAAAGAGCTTGCAAATATCACCAATGCGCATCTTTTTTATATCCAAAATCTGGAAAAAGAACTGTTGAGTTTAGTGCATAAAATGTACGGATTTACCCGTTTTGAAGAGCTAGAAGATGGCACACTCTACGCAAAAGTTGCAAGTAAATTTAACATTTTGCCCTTTTTGGGCGAACACTTCTCCAAACGCTTAGGCAAAATCCCTTTTATTATTCACGACACAACGCGCTCTTTAGCCTTTTTAAGGGATGAATCAAGCCATGAAATTCACTCCATTGTCTCCTTTGAAACACCGCTTTACTCTAAAGAAGAAGCGCAGGTGAAACAGCAGTGGCAACGCTTTTTTCAAGCCACCACCATTCAAAGCAGACACAATCCTAAACTACAACGCAATCTAGTACCACTGTTGTACCGCACCTATATGAGTGAATTTCAAACGTAACTACTTTACATGTAAAGCA
>RZYK01000108.1 GCA_009930355.1 Campylobacterota bacterium
ACTACCTTGCGCAAACCAAACAGCCTCCTCTCATCCAAAAGCTTGAACTTTTTGAAATTGAAACACCCAAAGAAGTATTGGCTCATAAAATTACTTTACGCACACAGATGATGCTTAAAATGGGGTTGATTGATGAAGTTTTTTCTCTGGAAAAACGCTACACACGAACACCAAAGTGTATGAAGGCCATTGGGATTAAAGAGGTATTAGATTACTTCGATGGAAAATACACACTCACACAATTAGAAGAACGTATTAACTTAAATACTCTGCACTTAGCCAAACGCCAACGCACGTTTAATGCCTCACAATTTGAGGCACATCCCAAAGGTAATGTTGATGCACTCAAGCCTTTAATTGAAGCCTCATTACATGTAAACTAGTTTTACATGTAATGATCAAAAGAGTTTTAAATTTTCCTCGCAAATTTTCTTCCACGAACTGCTCTCATTGTTCTCAACACACTCTTTAAAATAGCCTTTGGCCTTTTCACTCTCTTTTAGTTTAAGACTTAATTCTCCCGCGTGGTAAAAAAGGCGGATTTTATCATCGTTTTTAAGTGCTAGACTCATCAGTGATTCCGCAAGTACTAACGCCTCTTTTTCACGACCCAATCGTTTCAATGCTTCGATATAACTAAATTCAATACGAGGAGTTAGTGCCGAGACATTCAATTTCTTTTGTAACGCTACAATCGTTTGTGCATAGTTCACCAATAAAAGATCATTTTTCGTTTCACCAGCAATACTCACAATAGCATCATAAATATCTAAATTATTCGCTTCCTCGGGGTATAAAATCTTAATGCTCTCGGCTAAAGAAATTGCACCATCATTATTTTTAAGCTTCACCAATGCAAAGAAAAGCGTACGTATGGTGTCTAAACCGATTTTTTCTCTCAGAGAAAAAGAGAGCGTTTTTAAATCCTCTTTAAAATCAACCACTTCTTGGTATTTTCCCATTTTATAAAGAGCTTGCACCTCTTTTTGTGCCCATTGATAACGACTCTGCAATGCGCTGTCTTGTAAATGCGTGTTGCTTATTTCATGTGCTCTTTCATAACGAGCTGTTGCCATAAAACACTCAAACAGTGGCTCTTGATACATTGGCTCATCTATTAAAAGCTTATACGTTTCAATAAAATAAACACTGCTTTGACACTCTTTTTTACCCAAATGTTCTACGCTCAGTGCTTTTGCCGCCGCATAAATTAATTCAGCACCTTTAAGCTCAAACTGATCAGGAACCCTGTTTAACTCCTCCTCCAGTTCCAAAACCTTTGTAAATGCTTTTTGATTAAGGAGTAAATTGGCTTTTTCCAATAAAGCCCTTTGCCCTATTTCATTGTTTGTATATTTTTCAATTAAGTTATCATAATATGTGGCTAGTTTTGTTTCATTATTTTCATGACGTTCAAAGAAAAGAGCATCTAAACTCTCCGTAACCTCTTGAACATACTGACCTGTTGTTTTGAAGGCTTCCAAATACTCTTTATAGCGCAAGTGCGCAGCTTCTACTTCATTGGCTTTTGCATGCCAATCTCCACTCTCTTTTAACCATGCTTCTTTATTCTCATCTCTTTTTGAACTTCCCTCCAATAAGACATCTATCACTTTAGCGGCCAAATCATAGAGTTTATGCTCAGCCAACCTTCGTGCCAATTTATAACTTGCCTCTTTATCTTTAAGAAGAAATTGTGCATTTACATTAAGCACTTTAAAAAGATACTCTTTAGCTTCTTGCATTTTTCCTGCATCCATTTGATGATCACCTAATCGAATGGCGGCTTCTGAGGCAATGTCCAAATCCTGAGCACTATACAGCACATCTAAGTAAAGCTTGAGCGCCTTGTCTTTTTCTTTTTTAAGAAATAAATTATCCGCAAAAAGTAAAATAGCCCGTTTGGTAAAAGGACTTTGGGGATGCTCATCTACTAAGATATCAATGATATAATTTGCATCCGATTTTGAACCCATTTTCAAATACGATTTTGCCATCAACATTAAGACTTCAGGCAAATTTTCATCACTGGTAAACTCTTTACTCCATCGCTTCGCAATATCCACCACATCGCTTTCATTAAATATCAGTTCAGGGCTTTCATCGTTTCTTGCACTTAAGAGTTGATCCATAGAGCGCATATGAAAAAGTTCTAATTCGCTACGAAAAATAGAGTTTGGATAGAGTGTTAAAATCCGTTTGACCTCTTTGATAACACTCTCATAATACCCATCATGATATGCTTTTTTGATCTCCAAATAAAGTCCAATATCCTTGCTTTGTGCATACGAAATAGGTGCCCCATTTAAATCAAGTGCCCCAATATAAGGGCGCTGGTACTTTGGAAAGGCTACTGGGAAATCTAAATTATCATGAACAATCTCTTTTTCAAACAAATCTTTTTCTTGCAATAACACTGTCCAATGGGTATAAAGTGTCTCTTTTGCTTTAGCAGAAACTTCAGAGCTATTGTATAAACGCTCTTCAACAGGTATAAGTTTTGAATCTACCTTTGGTTCGATCACAATATAAAATTCACCCTCTTTTTCATAAAAATCAAGCTGAGCAAATTTCATTTTTTTAGATTCAATTCGTTTATTAATCGGGCGACTAATGTGACAAATATAATGTTTTTTATCCAGAGCAGAAATAATGGTTTCACAACCAAAAGGGGTGGCATCCATAATATGCAAAATAGCATACTCCGTCTTACTCTCTTTTCCACTGTTTAAAATAAGCTCTAGTGAAAAAAGTTGTACCGATATTAAAAGAAGAATAAATAGGGATTTCATGCCTGCATTATAGCAAAATAAGGGGATTTTCACCCCTCATTTAAAAACCACTAGCACTAACGTATTTTGTGAGTATTCCCAAAAGAGGTTCAACAAAAACAATGGCAAACACCGTAATCATTACTGCAACCCCAACAATAACCTTTAAAGGAGTTGATGCATTGGTGGCATAGAGTGTTGCATCTGCCATGACGGGTTCTTTTAAAAACATATAAACAGCAAGCTTCATGTAATAATAAACTGCTATGGCGCTATTGAGCGCAATGATGACTGCCAAATAGATATACTCACTGTTAATCGCTGCACTAATAAGGTAAAGTTTGCCCCAAAAAACAGAAAAAGGAGGCATTCCTGCGAGTGCAAACATAAAAATACCCATAATCGTTGCCGTTGCTGGCATAAGCTTAACCAATCCAGAAAATTTTGTATAAGGGTGTTGGTAGCGCTCATCCCAAAGATTTTTACGGTGTCTTACAATCCAAAGCATGGTAAATGCACCCAAGTTAGTAAACATAAACAGTGTCCAATACAAAAAGAGTGCTGTATTAGATTGTGTGGTTCCAATTAAGATAGCTGCCATCATAAAACCTGCATGCGAAATAGAACTAAAAGCGAGCATACGTTTGACATCTTCTTGAACCAATGCTGTAATATTTGCTAACGTCATTGTAAGAACAACAGCTGCGTATAAAATATATTCCAACCAAACAACTCCGGAATAAACAAGCATTTCAAACAGACGCATGGCAACGACAAAGCCTGCAATTTTGGGAACAACTGCCATATATCCAGCCAGTGGAGCAGAACTTCCTTCATATACATCAGGTGTCCATGTATGTGATGGAACCAATGAAAGTTTAAACCCAAGAGCTCCCAACATAAAAATTGTACCTGCTAAAATGCCCACTAAAGGTTCAAAATTACGGGCTTGAAGTGCTTGCTCAATCTGATAAATTTCCACGCTCCCTGTCATGGCGTAAAAAATAAGCGCAGAGAGGGCATAAAATCCAGCGGCAAGTGCCCCCATCGTAAAGTATTTAATGGCTGCTTCAAATGCTTTAGCACGATTGTGCATAGCAATCATGGTGTATAAAGCAAGACTTGACGTCTCTAAACCTATAAAAATCAAAATAAGATTGTCGCTTACAACCATACACTGAAAGCCCACAATCATAAACATAAAAAGAGCATAAAATTCTGCCATTTCAAACTCTCTAAAATGGCGATGACTTAATGAAAGCGGTAAAAAGATAGCAGAAGCGACCAGAATAATCACCTGTGCAATCAGCGCAATACCATCCACCAACAAAACATCAAAGAAACCACGGCTTGGACCCTTGTAGCCAATGACCGCACCTAAATCCAGAAGAATAAAAAGTATGGTAATCATCGTTAAAAAACTACGATTTAACCCTTTGACCACCAAATCAACACAAATAAGCCCTAACGCACCTAGTGTTAAAATCGCCATAGGAAGAAGGGCAGGTAAATTTAAACTTGCCACATCAATTGAGATTGTCTCCATTAGTGTGCTCCTCCTATGCTATTTGCTTTCATAATAAGCTCTTTTGTAGCAGGTTCAATGGCTTTTTGATCCATTAAAACAAGCATTTTTTGAACACTCATATCAATCGTTGAAAGCAATGGCTTTGGATAAATACCTAAAATTGCAACCAACAACACCAAAGGAACTAATGCGCTTAACTCTTTTGCATTTAAATCTTTTAGGCTACGATTCTCTTCATGTACAATCTGACCAAAAAATGATTTTTTATACAATACTAACATATACACGGCACCTAAAATAATTCCCGTACCAGCTAAAAGTGTCAAAATCCAACTAATACGATAAAAACCAACCAAAGATAAAAACTCACCTACAAAGCCAATAGTCAGTGGTAAGCCCACAGAAGCCATAAGCATAATGCCATAGACCGTAGCAAAATTTGGCATAACCTGTGCCAAGCCCCCAAAATCTCGTATCATTTTAGTATGGCGACGGTCATAAATAACACCGACCAACATAAACAAAGCACCACTCACAATACCATGACTGAGCATTAAAAAGATTGATCCCGTAATTCCTTCTGCATTCATGGCAAATGTCCCTAAAATAACAATTCCCATATGTGAAATAGAACTATACGCAATCACTTGTTTCATATCTTCTTGTGCATAAGCAATCATCGCTGCATAAATCACCATAATGATACAAATAATTGCCACTGGGATCAGAAAGTAAACTGTCGCATCAGGAAAAAGAGGCAATGAAAAACGGACAAAACCATAACTACCCATTTTAAGGAGAACTGCTGCTAAAATAACAGAGCCAATTGTTGGGGCTTGACCATGCGCATAAGGAAGCCATGTATGAAAAGGAAACATAGGCACTTTAATAGCAAATCCTAAAAAGAATGCACCAAAAAGCCATAGTTGTGCTTTAAATGGTACTTGCAACAAATACCAATCAGGTAATGCGAAACTCCAAATACCTGTTGCTTCATAATACAAAAAGCCCATATATAAAATACCCACTAACATCAATACTGAACCCGCAAACGTATAGAGAAAAAACTTAATCGCAGCATACATACGCTTCTCTCCACCCCATGCACCAATAATGTAGAGCATCGGCACTAAAGAGAGTTCCCAAAAAGCATAAAACCAAATAACATCTAAAATAAGAAAAACACCTACCATCGTCATTTCTAAAAACAGAACTGAAATAATTAAGTTTTTAATATCTTTTTCAATACTCAAACCAATAAGGGCAATCATCGTAATAAAGGTTGATAAAATCACTAAAAAGAGTGATATTCCATCTACCCCCAAATAATAACTCATGCCATAACTTGGAATAAACGCATAATATTCTACAAATTGATACCCTGCATTAGCACTATCAAACCCTATCCATAAAATTAAGGAGAGACAAAATTCAATCACACTTACACTAATGCCATATGCCCTAATACTCTCTTTTGCGACCAAAAAGCCTAAAAGTCCCGCCATCGCTGGGAAAAAAACTAAAAGTGTTAAAATATGTTCCATTCTTTATCTCCTAAGCCATTGGTCTGTAAAAAAGTGCTAATAAGAGCAGAACAACCATGCCCACAACCATCCAACGAAGCATGTCAGAGAGATTACCACTTTGCATTTTACGACTCTTTTCACCCGTCTTATAAATCGTTCTAGCAATCGTATCTACGGTAAAATCAACTACTTTCATATCAACTTTTTGCCATAAAAATTGCGACAAAATTGTAAAAGGTCGCATAATATAAAGCTCATACAATTTTGGAATGTAGTATTGGTTGCTTAAAAGTTTATACAACAATCCTTCTTCCCACGTTTTTGAAAATCCACCACGCTGATACTTATAAATAGCAAAGGCTATACCTCCAACTGCAATACAAAGCGTTGCTGCAATTAAAAGTACTTCTATACTATGAGCCATATGAATCTCATAGCGTGCTAAAATACGTGTCGTAAAGCCTTCAAATTGATGTTCAAACCATCCAACAACTATGGCTAAAAGTCCTAAAGGAAGCAATGCATAAATCACAAAAGGTTGCGCTTCATGTGGATGTAAACCATATTTAATATACTCTTTCTCACCAAAGAAAACGAGCATTACCAAACGAAAACTGTAAAATGCAGTCAAACCTGCTCCTATAAAAAGGGCGAACCATAAAAAGTAAGCCCCCTCATTAAATGCCACTTCTAAAATTTTATCTTTTGAGAAGAATCCAGCAAAAGGATAAATTCCAGCTAAAGCAACCGAAGCGACACTCATTAAAATGGCTGTAGCTTTCATAGAACCATACAATCCACCCATTTTTTTAATATTCAACTCATCGTGCATCGCATGCATCACATTTCCCGCACCTAAAAAGAGTAAGGACTTAAAAAACGCATGGGTCATTAAGTGAAACAGAGCAATCCAATAAGCACCCAAACCAGCAGCAACAAACATATACCCTAATTGCGAAAGGGTTGAATAGGCAATAAT
>RZYK01000401.1 GCA_009930355.1 Campylobacterota bacterium
CAATGGTTCGTTATAAAATTATATAGTTTAAGATATTCATGCTGTCCTATAGGTAGCTATATCAATTAGTTCTTTGACAAGCTTAGCATTTATCTTTCTGTTCGGCTTAACCCCAGACAGTTCAAAAAATCTTTTGAGTATATATGAGTTGTACATCAGGTTTTTAAGTGTGCCCATAGAAAACGGTATTCCATTTTCTTTCATCATGATCTTTGCTGCATTCACCGCAGTCATCGATGCGTTGAATGCAAAATCCAGCCGGTCAATATCCCTTGCCTGAGAGTGGCACAGTCCAGTAAACTGCTTGCTATCTCTAAAGCAAAATTCGACCTGAAATCTTGTCCGGTAAAATTGGATGACATCTTTCCCACTCATTTCTGTGTCCGTGGAAAAATAGAGTTTGTGTGCTCCTTTGGGCGTGATCCATATCACCAACTTTATATTGCGTTTCAATGCTTTTGAATAGGCAATCAAGGTGTATAGTTGTCCCTCTTCTTTGTATATATCCAGCTTTTCCATGCGGCTGTAATCAAGGTTGCTCACATCAATCTTTCCATCGAATGTTTTTGGTCGCCCTTTCTTTCCAGTCTTTTCTCCCTGATAAAGATATAATAGATTAGAATCATCCCGAAGGCGGCTTACCAGATGAAAGCCCATGTCTTGGAGCCCTTGAGCGAAAGAGTACTTGGAGAAATAAGCATCGGCTACTATGTACTTGGAGACTGACAATAGCTGCTCTTTCATTTGCTCTATCACTTTCAGGTACCAATCATTCAAGGTTACACCCCGGTTGGCCAAAGTTACTGTATCGGGAGATTGGGTAGCCTTTAGCATCATGCAGTCATGTTTGTCAATGTTGATTAACCCAATGCCCATAATCTCCAACCCCCTTTTAACTTGTCCGGCACAGCCCGACCAGAAATAGCCAATCCAGGGAGTGCGTTTGCCTGATTTGGAGATATAGCTTGGATCAATAGCAATAGCCTTACGATCCTGCTTGCCAAATATCTTTTCAGACAGAAGCAGGTTATACGAAAGCCAATCGAACTCCTTCGTGAAGTTTTGCCGGAAACATTGCTCGCAGTATGTTCCGTAGCGTCCCAACTGGGTAAAATTGATCTTTCTTGGTATTACCATGTATAAAAGTAATGTCTCAATAAAGACGGTTTTAAAACTTTTGTTTAACTTCGCAGTGTATCCTTTTAAGGCATCACCGCAGATATCCCTATATTGGTCAAGTGCATCTGATATATTCATTGTAACTAAGCTTTGAACACTTAAAGTTACTAAAAATCAGCCACTTGACCATTCTTTTTATGCTAACTCTTGTTAATGTAACTCATTGTTTTTGAGATAGTTAATCAATTATTTACCGAAGTATTG
>RZYK01000402.1 GCA_009930355.1 Campylobacterota bacterium
TCCAAAACTTTTTGTACACTACCTTTTTTAAATTCTACTAAATCACCATTAACAGATACTTCTACACCTGCAGGAATTTTAATAGGTTTTTTACCAATACGAGACATTTTTCTTTCCTTTTACTTGTCTACGATAAGCTTACAATCTTAGAATGGATATCGAATACCATAAAAGAACAGCTAATTACCAGATACTACAAATAACTTCGCCACCAAGACCAGCTTTGTGTGCGTCATCATTACTAAGAACACCTTTTGATGTACTAACAACAATCGTACCATAACCATTTTTGAAGCGTTTAATCTCATCTCTGCCTTTATAGACTCTACGTCCAGGCTTTGAGATTTTTTTTACTTCATTAATAACTTGGTTGCCTCTTGCATCATACTTCAAAACAACATTGATAAATTTCTTAGGACCTTCTTCAACAACGTTAAAACTTTCGATATAACCCTTGTTTTGGAAAATAACTAAAATCGCTTCTACCAGTTTTGAATGCATTAATTTTGTTACATCAAGTTTTCGCATTGATGCATTTCTGATTCTCGTTAAAGAATCTGCTACTAGATCATTAATCATAGTCTATTTCCTTACCAGCTTGCTTTTTTGAGGCCTGGAATAAGACCCTCATTTGCCATTTTACGAAGACAAATTCTGCAGATACCAAAATCTCTGTAAACAGAGTGTGGACGTCCACAAATTTGACATCGTGTGTACGCTCTTACTTGAAACTTAGGCTTTCTTGCAGCCTTTGCAATCATTGATTTTTTAGCCATATTATTTACCTTTTGCGAACGGCAAACCAATGAGTTCAAGAAGTCTAAACGCTTCTTTATCATTGCTAGCAGTTGTTACGACTGTAATATTCATTCCGTGAGTTTTCATAATATTATCATATTCAACTTCTGGAAACATCAATTGTTCATTAAGACCAAAGTTATAATTTGCACGTCCATCAAAACCAGTTCTTGGAAGACCTCTAAAATCTTTCACTCTAGGAAGAGCAACAGAAATTAATTTATCCAAAAATGCGTACATATTCTCTTTGCGAAGAGATACTTTAACACCTACTGGATATCCAGCACGTACTTTAAAGCCCGCAACAGATTTTTTAGCATTCGCAACAACTGCTTTTTGACCAGCGATTAAAGAAATAGTATCAACGATATTTTGCAATAATTTCGTATCTTTACCTTCTTCACCAGCTCCAACGCTAATAACAATTTTTTCGATCTTAGGAGCCAACATAAGGTTTGAAATATTAAACTCTTTAACCAATGCTGGTTGAACTTCAGCATTAAATTTTTCTTGCAATCTGTTCATTATTTACCCTCTACTTTAGCCACATTAGAGATATGAATTGGTTTTTCAA
>RZYK01000403.1 GCA_009930355.1 Campylobacterota bacterium
GAAAAATGCAAATATTTTGGTCCCTCTCCCTTTGAAAAAAAAATTCAACTCAGCAATGGAATTTGCGTAGGCTATTACTAAACTTCTTTGCTATAATCACGCATTATTTTAGCAAGGAGAATAGTATGTTTGGTGGAAAACGTATCGCTGAATTAGAGCGTGAAAATGAGGCACTTAAAATTGCCCTTAATGATAAGGGAAAAGAGCTAGAATCCCTGCGCTACACACAAACTCAAACCTCATTCCGTGAAGAGGTTAAAACTGATACAACCAAAGAAGCTTTACTCTCTCTTTTACTGAGCAGTTATGAAGATGGCATGAATTTTCTTCAAAATACCATCGAAGAGAGCTTAACGATGCTTGGTGAAATCAATACACTCAATGATGCCTCCACACAAGGTGGTCAAAATGTTGAGAAACAGACCAACGAAATTGTATGCTCTTTGGAAAAAATTCAAGTACTCACACAAGATTTTACCCGTGATGTTGAAAATCTCTCCTCTAGTGTTTCGGCTATTTCAGACATCATTAACCTTATCAAAGACATCTCTGATCAAACCAATCTCTTAGCGCTCAATGCTGCCATTGAAGCTGCAAGGGCGGGGGAGCATGGACGAGGATTTGCCGTGGTTGCTGATGAAGTACGAAAACTGGCAGAACGTACTCAAAAAGCAACGCTTGAGGTCGAATCCAACATTAGCATTCTCAAACAAAATGCCAACTCCATGGCAGATACCAGTGAAACCTTCCAAAAAGAGTCGCAAAGCTCCATGGCAACACTCAATGCTTTTTCAACAGAAATTCATACTATGCTCTCAAATGCCACAAGCATTACCAACAAATGCGATAATGTCACCAATGAAATCTCTATTAGTAACGGAAAAATTGACCATATTTTACTTAAACTCAAAGGGTACAATGCTGCTTTAGAACATAAACGAAGTGACATTATGGCACACACAGCCTGCCGTTTTGGAAAATGGTTTGGCACCGTTAACCACCGCTTACATCCAACAACGACCAATGAGGTCAATGAGCACCATGTTAAGGTACATGATGGACTCAAAAAAGCGGTTGAGCTTTTTGCAACAGGTGGCAATGAACAAGAGGGAATTCAAACCTTTAAAATGGTCGAAAATTCCAGTAAAGTGGGTTTTGAAAAACTCATTGAAGGCTTTAAAGCGATCCGTAAATCCTAAAAAAATGGATTAATGGTTTTTACATGTAAAGACCATTAATCCTCAAATAAGCACAAAATAGTTATACTTCCACTCTTCAATTATAGAGAGGTGTCCGAGCGGTTGAAGGAGCACGCCTGGAACGCGTGTGTGGGGCAACTCACCGAGGGTTCGAATCCCTTCCTCTCTGCCA
>RZYK01000109.1 GCA_009930355.1 Campylobacterota bacterium
TCTCTACGGCTTGAAACTCTGCTTTTTACTCAATGAAAAAGAGAGCGAAAAACGAGAAAATCAAACACCCATAGAGGGCTAATTTAAAACGTATTGCCAATAAAGAAAGACTCACATAGCCTAAGAGTATCCACCACGGAAACGCTAGCATATACGTTTGTGTCTTTACATGTAAAAAGGTAAGGACTGCGCTATCTAAGATATCACCAAACTGCAAAAAATGCAACAAGAGCCCCAAAGGATAAAACACGACAAAGACCAAGCTTGAAAGAGGAGAAGTGAGTTGTAAAAAGGTAAAAACAGGGAAAAACGCATGCACAATAGGAATCATTAAGAAAAATACTCCCAAATCAATCATTCCAAGCAAAACAAAACGATTGAGATGTCCAAAATGGTGCAAAAATAAAAAGAGATAAAAGACCCCTGCGATGGAAAACCAAAAAGAGAGCGAAAAAAGAAGCGATGGGAAAAGCGCTAAAAGTGCCATGCTCACCAGAGCTAGCATCTCAAAACTCAACACTTTTATCCCCTTTGAATAAAAGAAAAACCCTAGTAAGCTCATCACAAATGCCCGTAAAAAAGGGGCAATAAAATCAATAATGACCATATAAATAAACAAAACAACAAAGACAATAAAACTCAAATCTGCGCTCATGTTACGGTAGGGAAAATAGCGATTTTGAAAAAAACGGTACAGAGGTTTGAGAAAAAAGAAGAGTAAAAATGAGATAACGCCAACATTGTATCCGCTAATCGCAATCAAATGCGAAATACCCCACTTTTGAACCTCATCACGAAGCTCTTTTGAAATAGGCGTGGCAAAAAAAAGGGTTTTATACACTTCAGCCATTTTTTCATTTTCATGTTGATCCTCCACCCACTGATATAAGGGGCGCACATCCCAAGGTGGGTCATCTTCATAGATTTCATACAGAGCTAAAGAGGGTGCAAAAAAACCTTTGAGATAGTCATAAAAGCTTACATTTTCAACATTCAGTTTTACTTTGACTCGACTCTTGATAGGAATGGAAGAGGGACGAAACGAAGTGGTATAAACCTCTGCGCCACTGCCATCAAGTTTAAGCTTAAAAACATCATACGTGCGCCCTTTGGCGTTGGTTTTGGTGTAGTGATTTAAAACCGTGGCTTTACTTACATGTAACGCTGTTTTGTGAAGTTCTAAAAAGTGATAGTAATGAAAAAAAAGAGAAAAAAGCGCCACACATCCCACCGCTACAAGCAAAACAAAAAGTTCTTTTTTGCTTGCTAAAAGCGGAGGAGGAAGAAGCATATTACAACGGAGGCAAACTTATCTTTGCCTCTGGGGCAATAGAAGCGTTATACTGCACCACTTCAATAGGAATAGCATTTTTTGCACCATCAACAAAACGGGTACACGCTTTTTGAAAAATGAGATTGGCAACACCCACAGGACCATTTCTATTTTTACCCACAATCACTTCAGCAAGTTCTTCTGGCTTTTCAAAAAAATCACTCTTATACTCTTTGCCTTCAGAGCGTGCTTTTTGCTCTTTTTCTTTCTCTTCACGCACTTTATAAACATCATCACGGTACACAAACAAAATCATATCGGCATCTTGCTCAATCGCACCCGATTCTCTAAGATCACTCAGCATAGGACGTTTATCACTACGACTTTCTAATCCACGATTAAGCTGTGAAAGCGCAATAATAGGAACATTAAGCTCTCTGGCTAAGAGTTTTAAACCACGGCTAATTTCACTCACTTCTAAATGCCTGTCTTTATTGCTCGCAGAGTTCATTAACTGCAAATAATCAATGATGGCTAAAGAAATTTCAGGGTGCTGACTTTTAAGTTTTCGAAGCTTAGCACGTACTTTATGAATATCCACCGAGCCATTATCATCCACAAAAAACTTACGTTTACTCATCTCATCGGCGGCACTACTAAGCCTGCTCCACTGCTCATCACTCATATCGCCTACTTTAAGCTTTTGCAGGGGAATAGAGGTTTTAGCACTGAGCATCCTAAGCATTAACTGTTCTGCTGGCATTTCTAAAGAGAAAATGGCAACACCTCGTCCTCTATCGAGTGCATTTTGAGCTAAGTTGAGACAAAACGCCGTTTTACCCATCGCTGGACGTGCCGCCACAATAATCAAATCGCCCTCACCAAATCCTGAAGTGAGTCTATTAATCTCCACAAATCCTGTATCGACCCCCACAACTCCTGCGTTGCCACGTTTTTTCATCTCATGAATGTGCTCA
Organism: Campylobacterota bacterium; assembly: GCA_009930355.1. Lineage (GTDB taxonomy): Bacteria > Campylobacterota > Campylobacteria > Campylobacterales > Sulfurospirillaceae > Sulfurospirillum. Next base: position 2,251 of record RZYK01000109.1, read on the forward strand.
ATGGTTGCATGGGTCATCTCAGGCGATTCACGAAACTCTTTACTGCCACTCTCTTGCGTAATCTGATACAATTTTTGTTGCACCAAATCGACCACCTCCGTAGATGGCAAATCTTTTTCTATGGCAATCTCTTTAATATCACTTGTTAACTGAACTAACTCTCGCTTAATCGCCTTCTCACGAATCTCCTCAACATACGCTTTGGTCGTAGGCAGAGGATTGGTTGAGAGAATTTCAAGCATGGCATCTTCATCAAAACGTGCTTGCTGATTCAGTTTTTTCTTGATAAACTCTTCATCAATGGGTAAATCTTCCCTCTCACACGCTTCCATTGCTTCAAAAATATAACGATGACTGGGCAAATAAAAATCTTTCGCACCAATCAATGCGGCGACATCTTCAAAGGTTGTTGGATTAAAAAGAATAGAACTTAAAACAGAGCGTTCTATGTTGACATTATGAAGATTACTCATGCTTTATATTCCTTTGCCGCAAGTTCAACCGCTTCTATAAATTTATCGACCAAATCTTCTTCTTTCAATTTTGCAATGACTTCGCCTTTGACCATCACAAGCCCCTGCCCTTTTCCAAACGCAATGGCGACATCCGCATGTTTTGCCTCACCAATGGCATTGACCACGCATCCCATCACCGAGATATTTAAAGGCGCTTTAATATGCTTGGTACGACGCTCCACTTCCGCAACAGCATCGACCAAATTTGCCTCCAAACGCCCACATGTCGGACATGAGATAATGTTTAAGCCCTCTGCTTGCACACCACTGTCTTTTAAAATGGCTCGCCCTACGCTTATCTCCTCTTCAAGTTCCCCTGTGATAGAGACACGAAGCGTATCACCTATGCCATCTAACAAAAGGGTACCTAAAGCGATGGACGATTTGATAGTAGAATGAAACAGTGTCCCAGCTTCCGTAACACCCAAATGAAAAGGATACTCCACCAAAGGACGTAACATACGGTACGCCTCAACGGTACGTTCCACATCACTGGCTTTTAGGGAGACTTTCATATTGGTAAAGCCCAAATCTTCTAGGTACTTGATGTTATAAAGGGCTGATTCTACCATGGCTTTGGTGGTTGCGCCATACTTCTCATCAAACTGTTTTTCCAAACTGCCACTGTTAACCCCAATGCGAATGGGGATACCTCGCTCATTGCACGCTTTTACGACCTCTTTCACTCGCTCTTTGTTCCCAATATTCCCAGGATTAATGCGAATACAATCGACCACCTCAGCAGCAATGAGTGCAAAACGGTAGTTAAAATGAATATCCGCCACAATCGGCAAAGAAGACTCCGCTTTAATCGCTTTAAGCGCATACGCATCTTCATAATCAGGCACAGCGACACGGACAATATCACATCCCGCAAAATGCAACCGTTTAATCTGCTCTAATGTGCCTTGAACGTCATGGGTTTTTGAAAAAGTCATGGATTGTACAGGGATTTTAGCATCGCCTCCCACAGGGACATTGCCTACAAAAATTTGTTTGGTTGGGTATCGTTTTATCATGGTGTATCCAAAATTAAATTGATTTGTTTTATAAGGTGTTTATTATACCTTTTTTGATTTTAAGAAAAAGAGAGCGGATCCATGTCAGCTTCAACCTGTAAGGCTTTGCTTAGATGAGCAAATTCTAACAGTGCTTTAGTAGAAGGGCTACGCACCAAAAGTTCATAGCGGTATTTTCCTGCTATTTTGGCAACACCCGCTTTGCCGTGTCCTACTACTTCAATACTTTTAAATCCTAAAGCCATTTGGGCTACGTTTTCAATGCGCTCTTTGGCTTTTTCCTCTTTGGCGTGTGCGCTCATCAGTTTTAGCATTTTTTGAAACGGTGGATAAAGTGGATTGCGAAAGGCTAATTCATCGTTTAAAAATTGCGCATAATTTCCCAAATAACGCTTGAAAAACGCACTATTTTGACTTTGAATCAACACTTCACCATACCCTTTTCGACCACTTCGCCCCGCAATTTGCATGACAAGCGCTAGGGTTTTTTCTCTGGCTCGAAAATCGCTCATATTTAAAAGCGCATCCACACCTAAAATAACCGCTAAACCCACACCGTGGTAATCATGCCCTTTGCTGAGCATCTGCGTTCCCACTAAAATATCTATCTTTTTTTCATTAAAATCACTCAGTATTTGGGTGAGTTGTTTTTCGGTTTTAACGACATCTCGGTCAAACTGCGAAACGCTAAAGTCTTTAAAGTGGTGTGAAAGTTTCTCTTTCACCTCCGCCGTTCCCATCCGTGTCGCAATAATCTCCTCACATCCACACTTCGGACACGCTTTTGGAATCGCTTCTGTGTAATTGCAATAGTGACATTTTAACGCATGAACATGTAAGTGAACACTCATGGCAACACTGCAATAAGGACACTCCACACTCGCTCCACAGCTTTTACATGTAATGTACTTAAAATTGGCTCTGGTAGGAACAAAAACCACCACTTGCTTCTGCCGTTTCAGCGTTTTTTCGATGGCAACCACTACGGCATTGGAGAGTCCATGCTCACTCTCATCGTACATCACATGCGTGGAAGCCTCAAAAAACGTGCCCTTAAGCCTAAATGTCGGTAGTTTTTGAACACTGTTTAAACTAGGCGTTGCAGAGCCTAAAAGTACTTTGGCATTGAGTTTTTGCCCAAAAAGAAGGGCTAAATCTTTAGCGTTGTAGCGAGGTCTATTGCTTGATTTGTAGCTTTCATCGTGCTCTTCATCGACCACAATCAAGCCTAAATTTTCATACGGTAAAAAAAGAGCCGAACGGGTTCCTGCTACAATGCAAACTTTTCCCTCTTGAAGCTCTGTTAAAATCTGCTCTTTTTTCTTAGCGCTAATCTTTGAGTGCCAAATCGCAACATGAGTGCCAAAATGGTGTTTAAGTCTGCTTTTCATCTGTGGGGTTAAACCAATTTCTGGTACTAAAAAAGCCACCTGTTTTCCCTCATTGATGGCTTCTTCAAAGAGTTTCATATAGATTTCAGTTTTTCCACTGCCTGTATCGCCAAAAAGCAGGGCATTTGGATTGGCTTTGATAAACGCCAAAGCCTCTTCTTGTAGACTAGAGAGTTCAATGTTGGGGTTAATCGTTTGCTTTACATGTAAAGATTTTTGTGAAAACGGGGTAAAAAGAGCAAGCGCTTCACCTAAGGAGCAGACATAATACTCAGCGATAAAACGTGCTAATTCCAGCGTTTTTAAAGTGTAAAATGTTTTACATGTAAGCAAAATTTTTTCACACGCAAAAGAAGGTTTTTCAACACACTCAAGCACAACACCTAAAAGTGTGCGTTTAGAAAGGGGCACTTCCACCACCCTGCCTATCTCTAAAATATCATGAGAGCAATACGTTAAGGGAGTAAGCGGAGATTTTAAAAGAGAAATAAGATAATAATGCACACGAAAATTATTGCGTCAACGATTTACAATTTGTGCCTGTGCTACTGTTTGTTGTATCACAGGTAAAACCTGTGGTAGCATTGTACGTAAAAGGAATCGTTTGACCTAAAATTTTAAAAGAGTACCCCGTAGTCGTTTTCATCCAATGACCATCCGCATTTTTAGAGATAATAGGATAATCCAATACATCTTTAAACAGTTCCTGTCCCTCGGCTGTCGTTGTATTGGTATCAAGTGTGAGAGCTGTTGTATTTCCTTCTAAAAGTCTTTTGGATTTTTGAAGGGCTATACCACTACGAATAGCAGCTACTTGCGATTTGCCTTTAACCAGCATCGCATCATCACGAGTTACGACAAGCTTTGGAATAGCAATACCTGCTAAAATACCAAGTACAACAATGACAAAAACCAGTTCTATCATCGTAAAAGCAGAGCGTTGAACGCTCTGCTTACATAGTAATTTTTTTACCATTTAACGCCTGAACCACCAAAATTATAAGTTTTATTACCATCAGTATCTGCAACACCATCAGTAAGTGTAAGTCCCATTAATTTTGATGAAGCAGCAGCAATACCTTTACATACAATACTTGCAGTTGCTTTTTCATAGCTAATCTTAATACCATTTGCAGCTCCATTTGTAACTGTCGATGTTGGTTGAATTATGATACATCCATCTGCATCAGGGAATTTTACCTCTGTATTAGTGTCATTCATATCTGCCCCAGTATCACTAAATGTTGTTACATTCGTCATCTCATTTAGAATACCTAAACTTCCTTTTGCAGTGTAATATGCACTAAAATCATTTACAGCTGTCGCCAAATCTGTAGCAGCTCTAGCAATTTGTGCATCATCTCTTGTCGCTGTCAATCTTGGAATCGCCACTGCTGCCAAGATACCTAAAATCACGATAACGAAGATAAGTTCGATCATCGTAAAACCTTTTTTCATCGTTTCTCCTCCTATAATATAAAAACCAAATCAATCACCCAAAAGGGATAGATTTGGAATGGGTTTGTGTGATAGTATAAAGACGGTTGATGTAGTCGCTTT
>RZYK01000110.1 GCA_009930355.1 Campylobacterota bacterium
TTCTCATGTATCGCCGCCTTAAAGGAATTACAAAATACTATCTGGGGCATTTTTGTGAAATTAATCAACCATACCTATCAAACGCTTGAGGCGTTAGAAGTCTTTGTTAAAGGTACTTTTAAAGGCGATGAGCACTTACTCATTCAACTTTTTTGTGGTGAAGTCGAACACCATCAACTCTCTTCTGTTATCTCTTTTTTAAAATCCATTCTTTCTAACAGTGTACTCATTGGGGCTAGTACCGCTGGAGAGATAGCTTCGGGAGTGATATATTCGCATTCGATACAAATCAGTTTTTGCCATCTTGAAAAATCTCAAGCGAAGGTTTACTATTTTGACGATGCCAATTTTGAAAATGGAAAAAAAGCCGCACAGGCACTCTTAGAAGATGATGCCAAAGTATGCATCGCTTTTTCACACCCTTTTGGAGAGGATGATAGTGAATCCTTTTTGGAAGGATTTAATATGCACGCATCACATATTCCTTTAGCAGGGGGTAATGTTGCGGATAAATTTTTACTTCAAAAAACGTCTATTGTCTATGAAAATAAAATCGTAGAGCAAGGTATTGTACTGGTTGGCTTAAGTGGAAAATCTTTACATGTAAACAGTGCATACTCTTTGGGTTGGACACCTTTGGGTAAAGAGTTTGTGGTAACAAAAGCACACAATAATGCACTCTACGAAATTGATGGTGTGCCTGTAAAGTCGATTTATGAGCACTATTTAGGAAGCGATAGTGTGAAAAAATTTCCTTACAATGCAATGGAATTTCCGTTTATGAAAATGTCTGATGGCATCGAGGTGTACCGTTCTTTAATTGCTCAAAACACAGATGGTTCTTTGCACTATGCAGGGCATCTTAATGTAGGAGATAAGATACGTTTTGCTATTGGAAATATTGAAGAGATTATGCAAAAAGCCTTATTTCTTCAAGAAAAGATGGATGAAAAACCAGTTGAAGCCCTTTTTGTCTATTCGTGTAGTGCACGACAACTTTTTCTCAAAGAGCATTTGAATTATGAGTGTGAGCTTTTAGAAAATATTGCGCCAACGGCTGGATTTTTTACCTATGGAGAGTTTTTTCATTCAAAGCATAAAAATCAGCTTTTTAATCTTGCCACCACAGTTCTAGGGCTGAGTGAGTCTGACTTTATGGTGAGTCATACGGTGACTAAAACGCCAGAAGTACACTGTTCTACACTCAAATCCCTGACCCATCTAGTCAATACAACTCAGCATGAACTCGATGTTAGTGTCAATTTTCTCAATCAATATAAAAAAATTTTAGACGCATCTTGCATGGTTTCTAAGGTGAGTGTTGATAAGGTAATTACCTATGTTAGTGAGCCTTTTTGTGAAATGGCTGGTTTTTCAAAAGAGGAGATTTTAGGTCAAAGTCACCGTATTTTTAGACCCAGTGATGCTGACCCTTCTTTGTATGATGAGCTTTGGGAGACAATACATAAAAAAGAGATATGGAAAGGCATCACCAAAGGGGTTAATAAAAGTGGGCAAACGCACTATTTGCAAAATACGATTATGCCTATTTTGGATGAAAATGGGGAGATTTTAGAGTATATTTGTGCGCATTTTGATATCACGGATTTGGTGCTTAAAGAGAGAATTATTGAGAAGCATTTTAAGGATGAACTCACAGGTTTTGGAAACAGAGAAGCTCTTTTTTACCGTTTAAATTTAGACCATCAGGCTAAATTATTGGTTTTGATTAATTTGGTTGGATTTTCAGAGATTAATGACTATTTGGGGTACGATGTCGGGGATGAGCTTTTAAAAAGGGTTGCCCATTTTTTAATGACGAGTTTTTATCATTACAGTGATGTTGTATTTCGCATTAATGGGGATGAGTTTGCCATTCTTTTATGCGGTAATGAGTTTAGAAACGATGGCATAGAGGTGTTTATTACTAAAAGTATGAAAGAGTTAGAGAAAAAAGTTTTCACGATTCACGGATATGATGTTGTGCTAAGGCTCAATGTGGGTGTAGCTGAGGGCAATGATACTAAAGTGTACATGCGTTCGCACATTGCGCTCAAAGAGGCAAAAAAAGAGAATAAGTTGATACTGTTTTACCGTGATGAAGACGAGGGATTAAAGCAAAAAACTAAACATAATATACATATTATTCAAAAGATAAAATATGCCATTGAAAATGACCGCATTGTGCCTTTTTTTCAAGGCATTTACGACAATACATTGAATCAAATCACCAAGTATGAAGTGCTGATGCGTTTGCAAGAAGAGGATGGGAGTTATTTAAGTCCCTATCATTTTTTAGAGCAGGCGAAAAAGACGAGGTTGTATGAAAAACTGACCAAGATTATGATTCAAAAGGCGTTTGCCTACTTTAAAGATTTGCCGTTTGATTTTTCAATTAATCTCACTAAAGGCGATATCCTCTCTTCTTCTGTGAAAGAGTCTTTGTTTGAGCACATTAAAAATTTTCAGTGTGGGCATAGGGTTATTTTAGAAATTGTCGAATCTGAAGGTATTGAAAATTTTCATGAGATTGCTCATTTTATTCATGAGGCAAAAAAATTAGGGTGCCGGATTGCCATAGATGATTTTGGAACGGGCTACTCTAATTTTTCGTATCTGGTTAAGCTTGATGTTGATTTTTTAAAGATAGATGGCTCATTAATTCGAGATATGAATAACAATGATGTCAATTTTATGATGGTCGATACCATGGTCTCTTTTGCCCATAAAATGGGGTATGAAGTGGTTGCTGAGTTTGTGGATAATCCCAAAGTTCAAGCGCTGCTGGAATCTTTACATGTAAACTTCTCGCAAGGGTATTTATTTAGTAAACCAGCCCCTATAATTGATGTGAATCTTTAAGTAAGGATGGTGTGTTGTTTACTCAAAACAGAAGAGATTTTTTAAAAATTGCTACCGCAACTCCTTTTATTCCTGGTAGTTTAGGCGCCATGGGAGAGCTTACGTTATGTTGCGAAGATAAATCCATTCGCTCTATGTGCGAAATGTGTAGCAGTCGATGTCCTATGGAGGCTCGTGTGGTTAATGGCAAAGTCGTCGCTTTGCAAGGCAATGCGTATGATAAAGCTATGGGAACCTCTTTGTGTGCAAGAGGCGTTGCGGGTATTTCACAGCTTTATGATGAGCAAAGGCTCACACAGCCTCTGATACGTGTGGGGAAAAGAGGCGAAAATAAATGGCGTGTGGTAAGCCTTGAAGAAGCTTTAGAATACATTGCCACCAAATTAAATCATTTAAAAAAAACGTATGGGGCACGAAGTGTTATTTTTTCTTCCAAAACAGGTGAATCCTACGATATGTTACGCTCTTTTGCTTATGCGTTTGGCTCACCCAATGTTTTTTCTCACTGGAGTTCGTGTCCGATTGCGATTGAGAGTGCGTTTGAGCATACCTTTGGTGAAACCATGCACCGTGATTTTGAAAATGCGAACTATATCCTCAATTTTGGACATAACCTTTTTGAAGGGCTAGACATTCCCCTTACCAAAGCAATGGCTCGTTTTGCTTCAAATCCTTCTAAGAAACTCATTGTGTTTGATCCTCGTTTTTCACTGATGGCTTCTAAGGCGAATGAGTGGCATCCCATTAAAGCAGGAAGCGATTTGGCGTTTGTTTTAGCTCTTTTACATGTATGGATTCGTGATGGGAAATACGATAAAAATTTTGTGCAACACTATACCATTGGGTTTGATAAACTTGAAAAAGCACTCAAAGAGAGTACTCCTCAATGGCAAGAGCGTTTAACGGGTATTGAAGCCAGTGTGGTAGAGCGCATTGCAGATGAGGTGTACCAAGCAGCGCCTCGGTGTATTATTGATTGGGGACATAAAGCAACGACTTCTCCTGCTGAGTACCAGCGAAGCAGAGCTATTTTGATTGCTAATATTTTAATGGGGAATGTGGAGAAAAGAGGAGGGATTTATTTTCCCAAGAGTGCTAAACGTATTAATGCCATCTCTTTTGATGAAATAATCCCTACTCTTAATGAGGCTTATCCTAGAATGTTTCCCAATGAGGAGCGTTTAGATGGGGCAGGTCAGCATGGTTCATACGTGTTTGTTCCTAAGGAGCATGGCGTGTTACAAGCCATTCCTGAGGCGATACTATCGCAAAACCCCTATCCCCTTAAAGGATGGTTTATAACCCGCCACAATCCCTTAGTGACCCTCGCGCATCCTCAAAAAATGAAAGAAGCGATGCAAACCTTAGCGTTTATTGTCGTTAATGATATTTACCTCAGCGATACAGCGATGATGGCAGATGTGGTTTTACCTGAAGCCACTTATTTGGAGCGGGATGAGGGGATTCGTGATCAAAGTGATAAAGTGCCTTGTTATACCATGCGAAACCGTGTAATTCCTCCTTTGCATGGCACAAAAAGCGCCTTAGAGATTTTACGAAGTTTGGCACAAAAATTGGGGATAGATAAAAATTATAAGTGGGATACAATGGCAAAACTTCGTGTGCATCAAGCCAAAGGAGATGATGCTTTTTTAGAAGTATTGCTAAGGCGAGGTGTTGCTACATTTGGTATTCCCGAACTTTTTTTAAGAGAAAGTAAAGATGTTGAGCGTTTTGTGGAGCATTATCCAAAGAGTAAGGCTTTGCTCTGTAAAGAGGGCTGTTTTAGCCATTTTTTTCATACTCTGCAAACCCCTTCTGGTAAAGTAGAAATTTTTTGTGAAATGGTAGAAAAGATTTTTGAGGGGTATGGGCTTCCTTGTGCCGTGGATATGGATGTAACACAAGGGTATCCTTATGTTTTAACGAGTGGTAAAAGTGCCATTCATACCAATGGGCATACGCATAATGTTCCTTATTTACATCAACTCATGTCGGATAATCCCATTTGGATGCATCCTCAAACAGCAAAAGCGCATGGGCTAAAAATGGGGGATGCCTTTTATGTGGAAAATGGCATTTCTAAAGAGAAGGCGACGGCGTTTATTACTGAGGGGATTCGCCCTGATACACTCTTTGCCTACATGGGATTTGGTAGAGACGCTCCCTCTTTAAAACGTGCACATGGTCAAGGGCTTAATCCCTCAAAACTTCTCTCATTACGCAGTGCTCCTGTGTGTGGGGCGATGATCACCAATGTGGGTGTGAAGATTATAAAAGTATAGGGCTGGAAATGGGAAAAGCGTATCGGTTACTGTATGATGAAAATGCGTGTATTGGCTGTCAAGCGTGCAGCGTGGCTTGTCGTGTCGAACACGGTGTTCCTGAGAATTTTTTTAGGCTTCAAGTACGTATGGAGCTTCAAGGTGTTTTCCCTCGTTTAGGAATGAGTTATGAGCGCATGGCGTGTGTGATGTGTGAAGATGCTCCGTGTGTGAGTGTGTGTCCCACCTTCGCCTCCTTTCAAGATAAAGACGGTTTGGTACATATTGACGAGCGGGTATGCATTACATGTAAATATTGTATTTTAGCGTGTCCGTATCACGCCCGTTTTATCAACCCCCTAAAAAATGTGGTTGAGAAGTGTGATTTTTGTTATGAAAGTAGGGTTTCAAAAGCGTTATTACCTGTGTGTGTGAGTATTTGTCCTACGGAAGCATTGATATTTGGCGATATGAATGAACAGGATTCTTTAGTACATCAAACCTCTTACAAAGAAGCGCTCATTTTTCCCAAAGCACATCTTAAAACAAAGCCAAAAGTTGCGTTTGTTCCCAAACGTAAAGGAATGAAATCATGAGTCCTGTCTGGGGAAGTATGGCGCAATATGAGATGGTGCATTGGTCATGGGCGATTGCGGTCTATCTTTTTTTAGCGGGGCTTAGTTCGGGTTCTATTATGGTGGCTCTTTTAGTAAAATGGAACCGTCATGAGCGGAGTAACTCTTCGATTTGGGATGCGATGATTAAATCAGGGGCGGTGGTCGCACCTCTTTCCATCCTTTTAGGTTTGTTCCTTTTGGTGGTTGATTTAGGATGTCCTTTGTCGTTTTATTGGCTTTTGATTCGTTATAACATTACTTCAGTCATGAGTTTAGGTGTACTTTTTTTACTACTTTATACGCCTATTGTAATGGTGTTTATGTTATTGGTCTTTGAGCGAAGTGTCATGAAATACACTTTTTTATCACCTTTAATTGCGTTGATTCAAGCGGTCAAAGAGCTTCACTCGTATGCCAAAATAATTGAGTATTTTCTCTTTATTACAGCGTTGTGTATTAGTTCGTATACAGGCTTTTTGCTTTCAGCATTGTATGCGATTCCTTTATGGAATAGCCCTATTTTACCTATTTTATTTATTACATCTAGTATCTCTTTGGGGATTGCAGTCAATATTTTAACAGGATTACTTTTTTTCAAAAGTACGATTAATGAGGAGAGTATCAAGTATCTTTTAGTACTTGATTTGCGGGTTATTTTAACGGAATTGCCACTTTTAGCTCTTTTGTTTATTGGAATGTTTTACGCAGGCGCTGAATCAGCAAATGCTGCAAAAGCCGCACTTTCACAAGGATTTTGGGCAGGACTTTTTTGGTTTGGGGTTATTGGAGTAGGGCTTTGTTTGCCTTTGTTAACGGTGATGATTGCATTAAAAAGTCATGTGTATCGTATTAGTTACGTGGTCATTAATTCTATGGTTGTGATTGGAGGCGTTCTCATTCTTCGCTATTATATCGTGTATGCAGGGCAAATTTATTTAGGATAGGGCATGAAAATTTTATTGTTAGAAGATGATTATAACTA
>RZYK01000404.1 GCA_009930355.1 Campylobacterota bacterium
AAAACATCATAGGGACAAGTTACGATGATATTTTAGAGGGAAATTCAGAAAACAATACAATATCTTCAGGACTTGGTAATGATACAATAATAGCAAGTGCTGGAAATGATAGGCTTATAGGGGATATTGCTACAGTAGATACGGTAGATTATAGTGGAGTAAGCAATAGTGTAAGTATTGATTTAGGTTTAAAAATAGCACAAGGATGGGGCAATGATGTATTGGAAGAAATCAATAATGCAATAGGTGGAAACTATAATGACACGATTATAGGTGAAGATGGCAATAATATTTTAGAGGGTGGGGCAGGTGATGATACGCTTACCGGCAAACTAGGCACAAATACATTGTCTGGTGGAGAAGGTATTGATACCGTAGACTATAGTTGGGCAACAACAGCTGTAGACGCTAGATTAGGCATTGGCACAGCAGATGGTTCTGCGACAACTGTTGGGATGGTTGATACGCTCCGAAGTATAGAAAACCTTATAGGTGGGCTGGGCAATGATACCCTTGTTGGGAATGAGCAAAACAATATTATTTGGGGCACAGCAGGAAATAATACTATAGAGGGTGGAGCGGGAAGTGATACTATTTATGGAGGAACAGGGAACGACTTGTTTATTGGAGGAAGCGGAAATGATACCATTCAAGGTGGAGGTGGACAGGACACTCTTACCTATACAAGTATTGCAAATAGTATTAATGTAAATTTAGGGGAAAATAGAGCCATAGGTAATGATATTGGTACGGATACAATCTCAGCGATTAACACTGTTATAGGTGGTAATGGTGATGATGTACTTATAGGTAATAATGTGAGTAATAGCCTGTTGGGTGGGGCTGGTAACGATACTTTATATGGAGGACGTGGTGACAACATATTAGATGGTGCGGTTGGAGATCGAGATATGATTGATTATCGTGAGTATTCTGATAAAGTTGTTGTAAATTTAGATACAAATAATTTTGTAAATAGCGATAATAGCACTATTGTGGCTGGTAGCGCAAAACGTTATGGCATCTATGGAGGTGTAGATACCATAACAAATATAGAAGATATCAATGGTTCTTCCTTGGATGATGTACTTATTGGGAATGGAAATATAAATAATTTTATTTATGGAAATGCTGGACGAGATATTCTCAAATCTGTTGGGAGTTCAGGTTCAGGGATAAATAGTTTATACGGTGGTGATGATAACGATACCATCATTGCAGGAGCTGGAAATGATTTTATAGATGGTGGAGCTGGAGTAGATACGATAGATTTTAGCCAATTTGCAGCTACTGCTGGGGTCAATTTTTCATTACAAGATAGCAGTACCCAAAATGTTGGCGTAGGTGGATTTGGTACGTTTAGTGT
>RZYK01000111.1 GCA_009930355.1 Campylobacterota bacterium
TGTTCTCGTCGAGGTATTATTGCGATGAACGTGCCAACTGCCAATACCATTGCCGCTGTGGAACTCACTATGGCACACCTTTTAGGTTGTGCAAGAAGTTTTCCTAACGCGAATAACCACCTTAAAATTGAACGTATCTGGAATCGTGAAAAATGGTATGGCGTTGAGCTTGCTGAAAAACGTTTAGGTGTGATTGGTTTTGGTAACATCGGTAGTCGTGTGGCTATTCGTGCAAAATCGTTTGGTATGGAAATTGTGGCGTATGACCCTTATATTCCCGCTTCAAAAGTCACAGACCTTGGCATGACCTATACCACCAATTTTAATGATATTTTAGCGTGTGATTTCATTACGATTCATACACCTAAAAACAAAGAAACACTCAATATGATTTCTTATGATGAAATTGCAAAGATGAAAGATGGCGTACGTCTTGTGAATTGTGCAAGAGGTGGCTTATACAACGAAGAAGCACTTTTTGCTGGCCTTAAAAGTGGTAAAATTGCTTTTGCAGGCATAGATGTTTTCTCTAAAGAACCTGCAACAAACCATCCATTACTTGATTTAGAAAATATTTGTGTGACCCCTCATCTTGGTGCAAATACCTTAGAATCTCAAGAAAAAATTGCTATTCAAGCTGCTGAGAATGCGGTGAGTGCAGCACGTGGTATTAGTTATCCTAATGCGCTTAACTTACCTATTAAAGCTGAGGATATGCCAGCTTCTTTGAAACCTTATTTAGAATTGGTTCAAAAAATGGGCTTTTTAGCTGCACAACTCAATCGTTCTGCCATTAAGTCTATTCGTCTTGAACTTGAAGGGGACATTGCTGAATTTGGCAAATCTCTTTTAACATTTGGTATTGTAGGGGCACTCAGTGAAACCAATACGACAACAGTGAATTATGTGAATGCAGAATTTGTCGCCAAAGAAAAAGGCATTGAGAGTAAATTTGAAGCACTAGGAAGTACGAGTGGTTATAAAAACAAAGTAACTTTGGTTTTAGTCACCGATAAAGATGCGATTAGTATTAGTGGAACTGTTTTTGGTGAAGATGAACAGCGTATTGTGGGCATTAATGGCTTTAAATTTGACTTTAAACCTAAAGGTAAGATGATTATCTTTAAAAATAGTGACGTTCCTGGCGTTATTGCTAATATCACCTCTATTTTGGCAAAAGAGGGTATTAATATTGCAGACTTTAGATTGGGTCGTGGCGCACATCAATTTGCAATGGCGGTTATCTTAGTTGATACGGATATTGATAAAAAAATCATTACAGAACTCAATAAACTCGAAACATGTATTTGGGTTGAGTATGCAGTATTATAAAAAAAAGGGATAGTGAAATGTTAAGAGAGAAGTTTACCCCTATCTGCTTTTTATCGGCTTTAGGAGCGGGGGGACTCTCTGTCTCCTTCTTTATCTATTTAATGTTTATGGTTCCTCACGTGGGGGTTCCTATGACAACGTTTGAGTTTTTTTATGCAGCTCTTATTAAGGGTGACTGGCTCTCTTTTGTGAGTGGAGCCAGTGCTTTTGGTATTTTATTTTTTGCGTTTTATCACTTTAAACTTTTAATTTGGAATATCAAACAGTATACATTGTATAAAAAATCTGAAGCGTATCAACGTTTAATTACTTCCAATGCGGAAGTCACACTTATGGCACTCCCTTTAACATTTACTATGACCATTAATGTCTGTTTTGTTTTGGGCGCACTTTTTGTTCCAAAGTTATGGAGTGTTGTAGAGTATCTTTTTCCTTTTGCCTTGATAGGATTTGCTCTTTGTGGCTATTTTGCTTTAAAATTTTTTATTGATTATTTTACCCGTTTAATTGTCAAAGGTGATTTTGACTTTGCAAACAATAATAACCTTTCTCAAATGATCTCTATTTTTGCTTTCGCAATGGTCGCTGTTAGTTTTGCAGCGCCTGGTGCGATGAGTCACTCTTTGGTCATTAATGCGATTGGTATTTTTTTTGCCATTTTTTTTAGTGCGATTGCCCTTTTACTGCTTTTGATTAAAATGATTTTTGGTTTTCAAAATATCTTTCAACAAGGTATTTCAAACGAAGCCAGCCCTTCATTATGGATTATGATACCGATTTTAACCCTCTTAGGTATTACCTTTATTCGTGTGAGTTTTGGGCTTGATCATCATTTTGATCAGAAAATGGCCAATGCTTCCATGTTTACATTTACCAGTTTGGTACTTTCTTTGCAACTCATCTTTGGGTTAATTGGTTATAAAGTAATGCGTAATATTGGTTATTTTGAAACGTTTGTTCATTCAAATACTCTCTCTCCTACAAGTTTTGCACTCATTTGTCCAGGGGTTGCATTTATGGTGTTTGGTATGTTTTTTATCCATACAGGTTTGGTTGCTAACAATGTTTTAGTTCAAAATTCATTTTTTTACTTTGTGATGATGCTTCCTTTTATTTATATTCAATTTACAACGGTTTTCTATTTTTTAAAGCTAAAGAATAAATTTTTTTCATAGATAATTATTTTATTCTAAAATAGTTATCTTAATCTTTACTAATTAATAAAGCAATACATAGAATGTGATATTATCTCCCTTAATGTATCTATCCGTCTTATTTTGAGGGATAAAAAAAGGGAGAGTATTGCATGAAAATGTTTGTTTACCTATGCTTGCTTATAAGTCTATCTTTTGCTAATTCTGCACTAACGCTTGACATTGCACTTGAAAAAGTCAAACAAAAAAATAGAGAAATTGACCTTTCAAAAATGGATGAGTTAATCAGTGGACTCGAAGAAGATGTTTCCAAGGCGAGTTCTTATGGTGCTCTTGATTTAACGCAAAATGCTATGCGTAGCAATGATGCTCTGAATGTATTTGGTTATAAGCTACAATCTCGTGAAGCAACATTTTCAGATTTTGGTTTTAAGCAATTGGATATGAGTAATCCCAATTATGATGCTAAGCCAAGTGATCTGAATTATCCTAAAAGTCGCAACCATTTTTCTACACACGCAACCTATACATTACCTCTTTTTACAGGTGGAAAAATAAGCTACCATCAGAAAATAACCAAAGCCCTGCATCATTTAAGTAGCCTTACTCGTGAAGAGGTAACCCTTCAAAAAATATATGAAGTCAAAAAAACATTTTATGATATTGCTTTAATGCAAGCATACGTTAGAGATTTATGTACGATTGAAAATAATATGCAAAGGGTTTATCGTAAAGCAAAGGCTATGCAAGAAGAGGGGTATGTAAAAAAAGTAGACCTTTTAGAGATTGAAACACGTTTAGCAGACGTTCAGCGCCATTTTGAAAGCGCAAAAGCCAATGAAGCGTTGCTTTATCATTATCTCTCTTTTTTGCTTGATGAGCCTGTTACAGAGATTGTCGTGCCTGATGAAGAAGGCGTGGTTGTAAAAGTTTATGAAGAAGAGCGTTTGCGTCAAAATATTGCTGTTAAAAAAGCAGAAAAAAGTGTTGAAATTTCTAAAATGAATATCGCTTTGCAAGAGAGCGCTTACTATCCGCAAGTGGGTGCATTTGCACAGTATGGAAGCAGTGATGATAAATGGTTGAATGATTTTGCTCAAAAGGATGCATACACCGTTGGGGTACAGATTAAATGGAATGTTTTTAATGGGGGTGCAGATAAGGCAAATATCGAAAAAGCGCGTGTTCAGCATCTTAAAGCAGAACAAGAGCTTATATTGTCGCAAAAAAGTTTGCTTTTACATGTAAAACAGCTTCAAACTAAACTGCATAACTATGCCTATGAAATTGGGAGTTTAAAAAAAGAAGTGGATTTAGCGCAGCAAATTTATGAAAATTACGTAGGCAGATATGAGCAAAAACTTCTTTCCATTAATGATGTTATGATGAAACAAACAGAAGTATTACAAACCGTTTTAAGACTTTTGGAGGCACAAAATGCCCATAATGCTACTGTCTTTGAACTTGAAAAAATCGTAGGAGAAAACCAATGAAATTCTTACATGTAAAGATTTTACTTTTTATGGTGTTTTGTACCCAGATCAGTGCAAGTGAGTTGCGTTTAAGTGCTCGTGTGATTTCGGATAATGAAAAAAGCATTAGCAGTCGTTACATGGGGTATGTAAAAGAAGTCTATGCCCAAGAGGGTGATGTTCTTAAAAAAGGAGATTTACTTTACACCATTGATGCTAAAGAGATAGACAGTGCACTTGAGCAGAGCAATCTTGCCATCGCACAAGCAGAACTTTCTTATGAAATGTATCAGATGCAATATTCCAATGCAAAACTCAATTTAGAACGTCACCAGCGTTTGTTAGAGAAAGATATGGTCTCCAAGTTTGAAGTTGAAAATTTGGAACTTAATGCGAATAATCTTAAAACCATGATGCAGATTGCCCAAAAGCAAATTGCGACAGCCAAACAAAAACGCTTAGAAGTGAAAAACCAGTATCACTATCTGGAGGTAAAAGCGCCCAATGATAGTGTGGTGATTAAAAAGCAGGTTCATGCGGGAGAAATGGCATTAGCCGGTGTTCCTGCATTTATACTCTCTGATATTTCCCATCTTAAAATCAGTGCGGAGATTGCAGAAAGTTTCGTTTCAGCTATTAAAATTGGGGATCGTGTGAGTGTTGAAATTCCTTCTATTGGCTGTAAAAGTGAGGGAATCATTGAGGCGATTATTCCAGATTCAAATCCTATTACACATAGTTTTAGACTCAAAACGAGCTTTACATGTAAAGATACCAATGCGTATCCAGGTATGTATGCTACGGTTCATATAGGTGGATTGTAATGGCTTCGTATAAAGAAAAATATTTAGCAGGCTATCTAGCACGCCTTTTTTTACGTAATCCATTGACGATGATTTTAGGGTTTACCTTTATTCTTTTAGGTATTGTTGCGCTGTTGTGGATGCCTCGTGAAGAAGACCCTCAAATTTCTATCAGTGGTGGCGTGGTGATGGTAAGCCTTCCTGGTGCAAGTGCAGCAGAGATTGAACAGGTTGTCGTTCGTCCTTTGGAGCGACGTATTAAAGAGATTAAGGGTGTGGAGCATGTGTATGGTATTGCTAGCGATAATGTAGGTATTATTAATGTCATGTACTATATTGGTGAAAACCGTGAAGCCTCTAACCTCAAGCTCTATGATAAAGTGATGCAAAATATGAATCAAATGCCAAAAGGCGCTTCTACACCACTCGTACGTCCTTTGGATATTGATATTGACATTCCTATTTTATCGATTGCTTTTTATGCTAAAGATGCTACGGCCAGTCAGCCTGTGGCACTTTATAAGAGGGTAGAAGCGTTTCGTAATAGTTTAGGTACAACACCAAACCTTGCGAAAACAGAGCTCAAAGGAGAGCATAAAGAGCAATTTAACATTGAAATCGATCTTTTTAAACTAGCAGGGTATCGCATAGGTCTTGAGCAAATATATACGGCTTTAGAAGCGCTTAGCACAGAACTTCCTGAAGTAAGTAATCACAGCAAACAGAAAAAATTAGTTCTTTTTGGTGTTAAAAATGTTTTAGAGAGTGTTGAAGATCTGCAAAATGTCATTGTCGCACAGGTGGGAGGCTCTGTGATTTATCTTAAAGATATAGCGCGTGTCTCCTTGGGGTATGATGTTCAAAATCTCAAAAATGCCTCTATCAGTTACAAAAATGCTGATGGTTCATGGACGCCTTTACAAGAACAGGTGACATTAAGTATTTCAAAGCTGAGAGGTGCAAATGCTGTAACGGTGGCAGATGAGGTTCTTGCAAAACTGAGGGCGTATCAAAGTGAATTAGATAAAGAGGGCATTGGGTATAGTGTGACACGAAACTATGGTGAACGAGCGAATGAAGCCGTAAATGAGTTGGTCTTTCACTTATTGATTTCCATTGTGATTATTGCGCTTTTGCTTATTTTTATTTTGGGATGGAGAGAAGGGCTTATCGTGACCTTGAGCGTTCCTGCGATTTTGGCGGTTACTATTTTTATTGCTTATATGAGCGATCAAACGATTAATCGTATTACGCTGTTTGCATTTTTGTTGAGTCTTGGGCTTTTGGTGGATGATGTCATTGTTGTGATTGAAAATATTCATCGACACCTACACGGGAAATTTTCTAAAGAGAAGTCTATGGATGATTTACTCGTGGAAGCTACTGATGAAATTGGTGCTCCGACCAATCTTGCTACGATTGCGATTATTTTAACGATGGTTCCTATGGCATTTGTAGGGCAAATGATGGGCGAGTTTATGAAGCCTATTCCCCTTAATGTTCCCGTTGCTATGGCCGCATCCCTTTTGATTGCCTATATTTTTACACCCTTTTTAGCCAGTAAACTCTTGAAAAAACCTAAAAAACATCAAGGAGAAAATGATGATGCAACGCTTTGAGCAATTTATTTATCTCATTTTACATGATGTTCGAAAGAAACGGTTGGTTTTATTGCTAACTTTTTTGGCGTTTCTTGCTTCTGTGATGATGTTTCCCAGTGGGAGTGTTTTAGCCAAAATGCTTCCCTCAAAAAGTACCAATACCTTTTCTATTTATGTGGACTTACCCAATGGAAGTTCCTACTATGAAACCCAAAAAGTCAATCAATGTGTGGTGGAGTTACTTCAAAAAGAAAAAGAGATACAGAATATTGAAATTTTCAATGGCATGGGTGCTCCTTTGGATTATGCGGGCTTAGTCAAAGGCTCAAG
>RZYK01000405.1 GCA_009930355.1 Campylobacterota bacterium
GCGGTATAAAATCCAAAAAATTAAAAAAGTAACAAAAGTTTTTAAACAGAGATCAACAAAACGTTGAAGAACTGGATATGGCAACCATGAACTTGCTCCATATGCTCCAAGAAAAATAATGGATGTTTGCAGTGGAACTTCAAGAACACGAATCAGTTTATCGTCCCAGAGTGTTTGGCTACGACGCGCTATGATGGTGAAGGGTTTTAATAAAATTTTAGTGATAGATGCTCGAAACCATAACATCGTGAAAAAAAAGATAATTGAAAGCGTAATGTGTGTAATGGGAAGCCCTAAAAGGGTGTAATCTAAAAAGGATTGCAGCTGCATTCTTTCTCCTATAAAGCAATAAAATAGTATCAACCAATTTTAACACAGAATAGATTAAGATTACGTATTTAACGCAGATTGGAGTTGGTGTGATAGCATTTATTGGTCGGATAAATAAGGGTGTCTTATTTATGCTGATCTCTTCATTTAGTTTTGCCTTTGATGGGGCTTTTGCAAAAGTGCTGAGTCAAGGAATGGATTCGGTTGAGGTTGTTTTTTTTCGTAATGGTATTACCATGTGCATTGTCGCGTTAAGCATTTTCAAATTACCGCTGAAGCAGGTGGGTGGAAAACCGTGGTTACTTCTTTTTAGGGCGTTGATTGGTTTTGCCTCGATGTTGGTTTTTTTCTATAATATTGCCCATATTCCTTTAGCCGATGCTATTACGTTCTCACGTACGGCTCCTATTTTTACAGCGATTTTGGCATTTTTCTTTTTGAAAGAAAAAATGGGATGGAAAGCGTGGATGGCTGTTTTTGTAGGATTTTTAGGCATTGTTTTTGTCATGAAACCTAGCGGATTTATGCTTTCAAAAACCGATTTATTTGGTCTTTTTAGTGGTTTGGGGGCGGCTTTGGCGTATACGAGCGTGAGAGAGTTAAATAAGGTGTACGATACACGAGTGATTGTTTTAGCGTTTGTCTCCACAGGAACGATTTTTCCTGCTCTTTTTATGCTCATTAGCGAAGTGTTTCATGCGCCGATGTTTGATTTTATGATGGGTCATTTTATTATGCCAAAAGGCATAGAGTGGCTCTATATTTTTCTAATGGGACTCTCAGGTGCCATTGGGCAGGTTTATATGACCAAAGCGTTTGCTACAACCCGTGCGGGTGTTGTGGGAGCGGCTGGGTATTCGATTATCTTTTTTTCATTACTCATTGGGATTGTTTTAGGAGACCCGTTGCCTGATTTTGTTGGACTATTTGGTATACTCCTCGTTATTTTAAGTGGAATAATTGTAGCAAAGGAAAAAGAATGATTTTAATTGCAGGACCGTGTGTTATTGAAAGCAGAGAGAACCTTTT
>RZYK01000406.1 GCA_009930355.1 Campylobacterota bacterium
TATCTCTGTGCGAACTGTGATCTCAGCAGATGAAAAAAATGGCAAAAAAGGCTTTAGTGTTGAATTTGCTATTAACATGGCGCATAAAAACACCGTTGTAATCCAACAAAAAGATAAAGATGTCTATGCTGCGGTTGATTTAGCGGTTGAGCGTGCTAAAAAAGTCCTTAGACGTCACCACGATAAACTTAACAGTCAGAAAAAAGTGGAAGAGACACTTGAAGTCATTGAAAACAATGAAGGAAGCGATGATGAAATCGTTCCAATGCGTCCTGATTATTTCAAACCTATGGAAGTCGAAGATGCCATGAATGAGCTTAAAGAATCTGATAAACAATTTATTGTATTCCATGATATGGAAGATAAATTTAGAGTGATGTATAAAAAAACTGACGGACGTTTTGGTCTTTATTAAGACCTTTGAACGAGGGGACTTTGTGTTCCCTCAATCCTGCTTTTTGCCTCTTTTAAAATTTCTTCATCACTGCCTACTTCAAACCAAACTAGTTTTTTACCACTTTGAATACTTCCTTCTACCACGTCTCCTCCTTGGCGATACTTCAAATCCAACTCAGCAATCTCAAAACCATCCAATGTTTGAGAAAACTTCTCTAAACGCTCACTTTTGGCAAGATTGGTATACAAAAAGCAGTACCCCTTTAATCCATTGCGACTTACACGCCCTCTGAGTTGGTGCAAACTCGCAAGACCCAAACGCTCTGCCCCCACAATGACAATCGTAGAAAGCCTTGGAAGCGAAATGCCCACTTCAACCACCGTCGTAGAAATCAGTAAATTCCCTTTTTCTTTAAACGCCTCTAAAATCTCTTCTTTGTTTTTATCTTTACCATAGGTAACATAAACACCCTCAAAATTTTTCTCCCAAAAACCACGCCCCTCTTCGATGGATTGATAGTTAATCACCTCACTCTCTTCTACGAGAGGATAAACGATAATGCATTGATGCTTCTTTGCAATTTCTGCGTGTATATGTGCTACCAAATCCTTAAAATGTTGTTTTGAAATCACGTGGGTGCTAATGTCTTTAGGATAAGGCAGCATTTTGATAAATGAAAAATCAACCAAAGAGGACTGAATCATACTCAGCGTTCTAGGAATCGGGGTGGCTGAAAACTGAATATAATGCGGATGCCACGCTTTTTGAGAAACCAATGCTGAGAGCAAAGAGCGCTGTTTGGTACCAAAACGGTGCTGTTCATCGACCATAACCAGTGCGCATTGAGGAAGCTCTTTGTATAACAAAGCATGCGTACCTATCATAAAATCAAACGCCTCCAAATTCTCTTTCACATCGCTCTCTTGCGTCACTAAAACACTCTTTACATGTAAAGGTAAA
>RZYK01000112.1 GCA_009930355.1 Campylobacterota bacterium
GCCAAGTTCTGCAATAATGTGCTCAGAATCACGCACATTCATCGCACAACCTAGCGTTTCAATATAAAGCTTTTTTTCCTCTTTAATACCCAAAATAAAAGCCTTATAAAATGTGTACTTCGTACATATAATCACTCTCACCTAAACCGTATTTAATATCACGAAGGTAAACACTAAACCCTTTGGCTTCAAAATTTTCTACCAAAGCAACCAAATCTTTATGAGAATTCTCTTTATCGAAATAAAATATTTTTTGTCCCTCTTTTTCGATAATTTCAGTCATTTTTTCCAAGGTAATTGTCTTTGGTTTTCCATTGATTTCATTTCTTGCTAATTTAATTTCCATCGTAAACCTCTTTTCTATTCGAGAAAGTTATCGTATGTGTCCAAAATGCACAAAGATATATCGCGAAGTATACTTTTTTTTCGATAAATTCCTCATTAAGAGCATAAACAAGCTTTCTTATAAAGAAAAAACAAGAAGATTTTGGCTATAATATTTTTCCTCATCTCGCAATCGTTCAAATTTCCATGTATTTTTTGATTTTTCATCATTGCGATTATCACACCATGATATAAAATATGTATCTTTTATTAAGGAAACTTATGGAAAAAATTGTAGACATTATAGAGTCTATTGCCCATGAAAAGGGCTTAGATATTAACGAAGTTCGTAACACAGTCACGCTAGCATTGGTCAAAACTGCCAAGAAAATCTATGGTGGTGAATATGAATATGGCGCTGAAATTGACCCAGCAACCAAAACACTCAAACTCTACCAGAAAGTTATTGTCGTCAGCCCTGATGATGAGCGTTTGTTGGAAGGAAATGAAAATTTTATTGCCATCAAAGAGGCTAAAGAAGTTGACCCTGAAATTGAAATTGGTGATGAATTAACCTATGAACTCCCTCTTGACAATTTAGGCAGAACCGCTGCAGCAACACTTCAGCGAGAATTAGAGTACCACATTCAACGTTTATTAGAAAATAATATTTTTGAAAAATACCAAAAATTAATTGGCAAAACCGTTTTTGGCAGTGTTGTACGTATTGATAACGACGAGAATACTTATATTGAAATTGATGAAATTAGAGCGATTTTACCTCGTAAAAACCGCATTAAAGGTGAAAAATTTAAAGTTGGTAATGTTGTTAAATCTGTCATTCGTAAAGTACTCATCGACAAATCTCAAGGGATGTATGTCGAACTTTCCCGTACCAGCCCTAAATTTTTAGAATCTCTTTTAGAACTAGAAGTACCTGAAATCAAAGATGGACTGATTAAAATCATGGGAAGTGCACGTATTCCAGGCGATCGTGCTAAAATTTCATTAATGTCTTTGCACCCGAATATTGATGCCGTTGGCGCAACTGTTGGAACAAAAGGCGCTCGAATCAATGCAGTAAGCAAAGAATTACACAATGAAAATATTGATTGTATTGAGTTTTCAAGTATCCCTGAAATTTTTATCTCACGTGCGCTAAGCCCTGCGATTATTTCGAATGTAAAAATTCAAAATGGCAAAGCAATCGTCACTCTTCCAAGCGATCAAAAATCTAAAGCCATTGGAAAAAATGGTATCAATATTCGTCTTACTTCAATGCTAACGGGTATGGAAATTGAGCTCATGGAATCTGGAACATCTACTGCCACAGAAACATCTTCAGATGAACAACAAACACAACGTGATCCTAACGCCCTTAAAAATCTCTTTGGCAATTTATAATACTCGTTACATGTAAAGCCTAAAAACTTTACATGTAACGTTTTTTAATCTGTTTTTTCTTTAACGTACGAAGCACCTTGATTGATCTTCTCTTTGGTCCATTCTGCACCATCTCTCGTATCTTTTTTAATACCACCCCATGTCGCACATCCGCTTAAAAGCGTTACAAACAAAATAGTTACAATATAGTTCATAGAGTTCTCCTTTTAAAATGTGGATTAAGTTTTGTTAAAACAAAATCAGCAATTATATTGCCAAGTAACGTTAGAAATGAAGAGATTATCAGGATACCCATAATCACAGGATAATCTCGACTGAGTGCACTTTGATAAAATAAAAGTCCCATACCATTAATAGCAAAAATAGATTCTAAAATAACACTTCCCCCTATTAATCCAGGCAAAGAAAGCCCTAACATAGTTACAATAGGAGGAGAAAGATTGGGTAAAATAAAGCGTATTAAAAGCGCTCTACCCTCAATGCCTCTACTTCGTGCAAAAAAGATATAGTCACTTTTTAAAATATTGAGTGTCAAACTTCTCACATAAAGTATAAGGCTACCAAGTCCACCGAAGATCATGACAAAAATAGGCAATACCAAATGCCATGCGACATCTAAAACATAACGCCATCCAACGTAATTCATCCCCTGCGAATGCAATCCTGAAATGGGAAAAATCTTCCACTCAACTGCAAAAGAAATAACCAACAATAATGCAAGATAAAAAGAAGGCATTGCATAACTTAATAATGCAAACTGCTTAATCGTTTTGTCATACAGGCTCTTTGACTTCATCGCAGATTTAATTCCCCAATAAAGGGCTAACACAAAAACAAAAAGCATACTTATCATATTCATGGAAAGGGTAATAGGTAAGCGCTCCAAAATCTCTTCACGCACTAATTTTCCACTGGCAAAAGAGATGCCAAAATCAAGCTGTATAATTGCTTTAAACCAAGAGAAAAACTGCATCCATAAAGATTGATCAAGCCCATAAACACGTTTGAGTTGTTCTAAGGCTTCAGGCGTAATATTAGGATTTAAATCACCACTGGCGAAAAAAGAGTTTGGAGCTAGATGAATAGCCCCAAAAGAGATAAGCGAAATAAGGCAAAGCATCAGAGCTACGTATAAAAGTTTTTGTAGCACAAGCTTCATGGTTTCGTTTACTTTTGTTTGTCCCAAGCAAGAACAGTATGACCTTCATCGTCAGTCTCATCCATGCCCATACCCATAATGTTATACCCAGCATCCACGTAATGAATTTCACCTGTGACCCCAGAAGCTAAATCACTAAGAAGATACATACCGCTGTTGCCTACCTCATCCGTTGTTACATTTTTGCGAAGGGGTGCATTGACTTCATTCCAATTTAAAATCATTCTAAAATCACCAATTCCACTGGCTGCTAAAGTTTTAATAGGCCCTGCACTAATGGCATTGACACGAATACCACGGCTTCCTAAATCAACCGCAAGATAGCGCACACATGACTCAAGGGCTGCTTTTGCCACACCCATCACATTGTAATGAGGAACATAACGAGGACCACCTAAATAGGACAAGGTAAGCACCGAAGCGTTATCGTTCAGCACAGGCAAACATGCGCGGGTTAAAGCAACCAGTGAGTACGCAGACGTTCCAAGCGCAATGTCAAATGCCTCTTTCGTCGTATCGACAAAATGTCCACTCAACGCCTCTTTAGGCGCATACGCAACAGAGTGAACCACAAAATCAATCTTCCCAAAATCTTTTTCTAAAGAAGTAGTCAAGGCTTCTAAATGTGCTGGATTATTAATATCAAGCTCATACACTTTATCACAACCAAACTCTTCAGCAATAGGACGTACCCTTTTTTCTAACTGCTCATTAAGATACGTAAATGCTAACTCTGCACCTTGTTCTTTACATGCTTTAGCAATACCATACGCAATTGATTTATTATTAGCAATTCCGACAATAAGACCTTTTTTACCCTTCATAAACATCGTATAAACTCCTCTTATTTTTTAACACTATCAGCAATACGAATCATTTCGCAAAATGCCTCTTCATTCCAACTCGCAGTGCCTACTAAAACACCATCACACTCTTTTACATGTAAAATAGATTCGATATTTTCTACTTTCACACTGCCTCCGTACAAAAGGGGTTTTAAAAGCTTTTCTCGCAACCGCTCCAATACCTCTTCGATATCTTCCAATCGTGCACTAAGCCCTGTACCAATCGCCCAAACAGGCTCATAGGCGATAATGAGTTTTTCATAGTGAATATCAATGCCCTCAAACTGCTCCCACAAATAGCTCATCACTGCATCAATGCCTTGCATGCGAACCTCAGCAGGTTCACCTACACAGTAAATAATTTCTGCATCTCTGGCTTTTGCAAAATCATACTTTTGCGCAATCAACGCATGGGACTCTTTTAAAATATGACGGCGTTCACTATGGCCAATCAATACCGTCTCAATCCCAAACTCTTCAAGCTGTTCAAAACCAATTTCACCCGTAAATGACCCATTTTGCACAGGGTAAAAATTTTGCGCACCCACTTTGAGATTTTTGACCTCATCAAAACAATCAAGTGCGGTAAAAGGAGCAAAAATACGAACCTCTTGCTCGCTGTGTGTACGGGCAATAAATGCCTGAACTGTTTTAATAAACACATCCGCTTTGGCACGGGTATAATTTGTTTTGAAATTTGAAGCAATCATCATACTTAGGGGTTCTCACTTTTTGCAAGGACTTTAACACCAGGAAGCTCTTTACCTTCAATAAGCTCTAAACTGGCCCCTCCACCTGTTGAGATAAAGGTCATCTCATCCGCATCCCCAGCACGAGCAACCACATCTGCCGTATCACCACCGCCGACAACCGTTGTTGCATGCGCTTCTGCGATCACATGAGACATTTTAAAGCTACCTTTAGAGAATTTTTCAAGCTCAAAAACACCCATTGGACCATTCCATAAAATGGTTTGAGCATCTGCTAGTGCTTCTCTAAAGAGACGTGAAGTGGCAGGTCCAATGTCAAGCCCCATCCATCCCTTAGGAATTTCTTGAACAGTCACAAATTTAATGGTTGCATCTTGTGAGCAGGTTTGTGCTGCTACGACATCCACTGGCAGATAAATTTTAACACCCAAACGTTTTGCCTCTTCCATCACACGATTGGCTTCATCGAGTAAATCATCTTCAACGATGGAATTTCCAATATCTAAGCCTTGTGCTTTTAAAAAGGTAAACGCCATACCACCACCAATAACCAGTTTATCGACACGAGGCAGTAAATTGACCAAAGCTTGAAGCTTACCGCTCACTTTACTTCCTCCCACAACGGCAACAAATGGACGTGTAGGGCGACGAAGTAGATTACGTGAAAACTCTATCTCTTTCTGGAGCAAAAATCCAGCAGCCGATGTTTTTTCATTAAAATAGTGCGTAATTGCCTCAACTGAAGCGTGTGCTCTATGGCACACACCGAACGCATCGTTAATATAAATATCCGCCATATCCGCTAAAGCTTTGGCAAATTCTTCATCATTGCTTGTTTCACCTTTGTTAAAACGTAAATTCTCAAGCAACAACACCTCTCCTGCTTGTAAAGCGGCTGCTTTTTCAATAGCATCTTTACCAATCACATCAGCACTCAACATGACCTCTTTGTCTAAAAGACGTTTGAGTCTCATTTGAACAGGAGCAAGGGAGTATTTTTCATCCACAACACCCTTAGGACGACCTAAATGGCTTGCAAGAATAATGGAACAGCCATGATCCAAACAATAACGAATCGTAGGAATGGCTGAGCGCACACGTCTATCATCGGTAATATTCGTAAATTCATCCAAAGGAACATTAAAATCACAACGAATAAAAACTTTTTTTCCTGCAATATCAAGATCTCGAATCGAGCGAATCATGCCTTATCCTTTACTTGCTAATATGCAATGCCATATCAACCAAACGGGTTGAATAGCCCCACTCATTGTCATACCATGCCATAATTTTAATCATATCACCGCAAATCACTTGGGTTAAATCTACTGCCACAATGGAACTCCATGAACTAGAGAGAAAATCTTGAGAAACCCTTTGCTCAACATCCACTTCTAAAATACCTTTTAATGCACCCTGTGCTTTTTCGCTCAAAATCGCATTGACCTCTTCTTTGGTGGTTGCTTTTTTTACCACAACGTTTAAATCTACCATAGAAACATTAGGTGTTGGTACACGTACACTCTGTCCGTGTAATCTGCCTTTTAAATGAGGCAAAACCAATCCAATCGCTTTAGCTGCACCGGTGGTAGTTGGGATCATGTTAACCGCTGCTGCGCGAGAACGACGTAAATCATTTTTACGGTGTTTAACATCTAAAATATTTTGATCATTAGTATAAGAGTGAACGGTTGTCATTAAACCCTTATCAATCCCAAATGCATCGTCTAAAATTTTTGCCACAGGTCCTAAACAATTCGTGGTACAACTCGCATTTGAAATAATCGCTTGACCTGCATATTTATCTTCATTAACACCGATGACAAATGTTGGAGTATCATCTTTAGCAGGTGCTGAGAGAATCACTTTTTTAATGCCATTATCAATAAAAATTTGTGTATCTTTTTGGGTTAAAAGTGCACCCGTACACTCCAAAACAACATCCACACCGTAATCTGCGAAATTGAGCTCTTTTGGGTCACGTGTAGAAAACATTTTAACTTTTGATTTTCCCATTTGCATATAATCATTTTCAAGCAACTCAACGTGCCCAGCGAAAACACCATGTACGCTATCGTATTTAAGTAACTGTTTTGTGGTAGCACGATCTGCTGTATCATTGACACACACCAACTCAACATCATCTCTTGAATCAACAATTCTAGCAACGCATCTTCCAATGCGACCAAATCCATTTATAGCAATTTTGAGTGCCATAGGTTTTCCT
>RZYK01000113.1 GCA_009930355.1 Campylobacterota bacterium
ATCTTTAATGCGGTCATTCACGATGCTGATTTTGTCAAACTCTATCTCAAACCAATACGCACACAGCGCCTTTGCCGCTTGATAATAGGCTTGAATTTTTTTCTCTTCCTCTGAAAAACTAAGCACCTTTTTCTTGCCCATTAAAACCTTTTGACGCACCGCAATAAAGTCTTGAAGCTCGATAATTTCAGCATTGCGACGCAAAGCATTAATGGCTGCCTCATTCACAAAGGTTGCCAATGCCGCACCGCTAAAGCCCACGCTCATGGTGGCTAATTCATCGACATTGACCTCGTAAGGTTTGTTGTTTAGGTAGGTTTTTAAAATCTCCAAGCGATCACTTTTATCGGGCAATGAGATAAAAATACGTCTATCAAAACGCCCTGAACGAAGTAGCGCTTCATCAATAATATCTATTTTATTGGTTGCAGCAATCACAATGACCCCACTGCTGTCCTCAAAGCCGTCCATTTCGGTTAAAAGTTGATTGAGTGTGGCTTCTCTTTCATCGTTACGTGCGCCCCCTCGTGCTCGTCCTACCGCATCAATTTCATCAATAAAAATAATCGAAGGTGCGTGTGCTTTGGCTTGCGAAAAAAGCTCTTTAACCCTCTTAGCTCCCATGCCCACGTAAATTTGCACAAAGGTTGCCCCACTTTGGTAGAAAAAAGGCACACTCGCCTCCCCTGCAACGGCTTTGGCTATCATGGTTTTACCCACACCTGGAGGGCCTACGAGTAAGACACCTTTGGGCAGTCTAATCCCGTAGCGTTTGTATTTAGCGGGGTTTTTAAGAAAATCCACCACCTCCTCAAGCTCTTCTTTGACATCTTGAATCCCAGCAACATCCTTAAAACTCACCTGAGCACGCACAGGTCGAATAATGCTGCTCATAAAAGGGTCATAACTTGCCATGGCTTTTTGGTTCGCTTCTTGCTCTTTTTGCACATCTTCGGCTCTTTTTTTACGGGCAACCAGCAATAAAATAAACAAAATGCTTCCCATAACCCCTACTAAAATCAAATCTTCAAGAATGGGATTGCTTCTTTGCACCTCAATGGGTATTTTTTTCAATAAATCCGTAACATCAATACCATCTTTAAGGATGACATATTGCTCATTGTTGGTATATAGAATGACCTCATTCTCTTCGACTTTGGCTTTTTTAATGGCTCCACTCTCTAAAAGCGCATGGTAGGTTGGTAGATCAATACTGTTTGAACCACCTCGCACATACCCAAATAAAAGTAGAATGATAAAAACACTTAACGCCATAAGCGAAAGCATGAGTTTTTGGGATTTAAAAATGTGCATAGTTTGCCTCCTGCATAATGTCATACTTCTCAAGTCTCACCCACTCTTTGAGCAGGTCACGCTTACTTTGAATGATGACTTTGTTAAAAAATTGGTCGTAGCCAATAAAATGGTTTTCTTTGGACTCTTCGACTAAAACGTCTAAAGGTGTTGCACTGTTTTTCTCACGAAATGCACGGTTTTTTTGCGCAATGAGCGCTTCTATGTGTTGATGCCTTGTTTTGGCAACATCGCCTTTAACTTCTGGCTTCATCGTACTTGAGGGTGTACCATCTCGTTTAGAGTAGGTAAAGGCGTGAATGTGCGTGAGTGGGAATTTTTCAAGCATCGTATACGCCTCTTCCCAAAGAGCCTCACTCTCCCCTGGATGCCCCGTGATAAAGTCCGTTCCTAGAGCAAACCCTTTTTCGCTCAGTTCGCTAAAAAGCTCCAAATCCTGTGTGACACTGTTGCGTCGTCGCATGAGTTTTAGCATCTCCTCAGAAGTGTGCTGAAGCGCTACATGTAAATGACGCTCTAACCACGGCTCATTTAAAATTTCTCTAAAACTCTCATCGATTTGCACAGGCTCAATGCTTCCTAAGCGAATGCGTCTTACCCCTCGAATCGCACCCAAGCGTTGGACGAGTTTTCCTAAACTACTGTTTTTATCTTTGCCATAACTGCCTATGTTCGTGCCAGTGAGCACAAACTCACCGTAACCATTGAGCGCTAGTTTTTGAACTTGCTCAATGATTTTTTGCTCATCCTGACTGCGTGCATTGCCTCTTACATAAGGAATGATGCAATACGAACAGCGAAAATTGCACCCCTCTTGAATTTTGATAAAGGCTTTGGTTTTGCCCGTGTACTCATGCACAATGGTCTCATCCAAAGAGGTCAAATCTCCAATCTGATAAAAAGGTGTGGTTTTGTGAAGCAATGCATTAATAGTACGTTTTTCAGAGTGTCCTAGTACGCCAAAAACCTTTTGCTGAGAAAAAAGACTCTCCCCTTTGCTCATTGCTCCACAGCCTGCTAAAATCACTTTTTTCCCTAGCTTTGAGGCTTGGTTAATGTAACTGCGCACACCCGTATCGGCACCATTGGTAACCGTACAAGAGTTCACTACGACAATATCCGCTTCTGACTCATACTCAGTGACTTCAAAATCTTTTAGATTCTCTATCATCACTTGAGTGTCGTAAATATTGGTACGACACCCAAAGGTTTTAAAATAGACTTTTTTCATCTAAACTCTTTGGTGCTTCGCTCATCTGCGGTTTTTCTTGACGTGCAAGATTGATATTGGTGGTATGGTAAGCAATGGTAATGTCAGGTTCTTGTTTAAAAGCATCAACCAATTCAGCACTGATGGTACTTCTAAGGGTAAGTGTTGCATAGGAATTGGTCATATACCAACAGCTAATACAAAAACCTTGTGGCTCAATAAAAGAGAAAATACGAGGCTCAACATTGGTGTTTTTAAGACTGTATTGACTGCGCAATAAGTTGAGTTGTTTTCGGGCAATATCGGTGTACCCTTTGGCGTATTTTTTGGTAATTTCACGGGCTAAATGTACCGCTTTTTTGTGGTTTGAATCAAAGGTGATAAAAATATCAATGCCATCCCAAACGGTACGAATCGTGCCATGGGTATAGTTTGAAATCAAACTGGTAAAGACATAATTATTGGGCACAAAAATAACCCTTCCTGCTCGCCTGTTATCCCTGTAGGAACTAATGGTTACATCTTCTAAAAGGGTCATACGCAAAAGCGAAATATCAATAATATCGCCCACATAAATGAGCCCATCTTTTTGCACTTTAATGCGATCCCCCACATGAAAGCTGCCACCAAAAATAATCACCATCCACCCTAAAATACTCATAAACCAATCTTTCATGGCAATGGCAATACCCGCAGATGCGAAACCTAAGACGGTTACCAAATAGGAGACATTTTCAATGTAAGAGAAGAGTAAAATTAAAATAATCAGTGTCACGTTGGCAAAATTAATAATTTTATTGACCGTGTAAAAACGGTCATTATCTTTGATATAACGTTTTGCCGCAAACTTTAGCAGTAGAGAAATTACGATGACAACAATAATAAAAATACCAATATTAAACGCACGCTTCATCTGTACGGTAATATCTTGTGTAATGCGCCCACTCGCCTCTTCTACCTTCTTTACATGTAAAGAGTAACTGGTGTTGGCAATCTCTTGGGCGGTGGTGAAGGCATTGAGCTCTTTTTGGGCCTCATAAATCAAGTCTTCATTAATCACAGAGGTTTCAATGCGGTAAATCTCTTCGAGTAAACTCATTTTTTCTTTAAGTTTGCTTACTAAAAAGCTGAGATTGTCAATGCGTGTTTTGTACTCAGTGCTGTCTTGTTTTATTTTTTTGATATACGAAAGTGCTGAAATAATTGCAAATGGGTTACTTACTTTAGGATAGCTTTCTAATTCAACAGGCTCAACCAATGTGCTAAACGGTGAGTTTTTATACTCTTGTAAAAGTTCAACTTGCTGTCTTAAGGACTCTTGTTTGCTGAGGAGTTTTTCGTAGCGTTCAAGCGAGGCTTTATCTTTGCCATTTTTAAACTTTTTACTTTCATTTTCCACCGTTGAGAGCTCTTCTAGTAATTTTTGGTAATTCAAATAATTGCCATAACGTTTAAACCAAATATTGTCTTTGATGGACTCATTAATAGAAAGAATTTTTTGACGGGAAGAGTCGATTTTAATGCTCTCTTCAAGTTTTGTAGTGCTGTTTGTCTCGGCAAATAAAAGGTTACATGTAAAAAGAATCAACCAGAAAATTTTTTTAGACATTGGCTTCCTTTAGGGCTTCTAATACGGTTTCTTTAGGAATGTCATTGCGCATTTCATGCCCACCAATACCTTTGGCTAAAATAAATTTAATTTTGGAATGTTCGCTTTTTTTATCTAAGAAAAAAGCATCATAGAAAGCTTCAGGTGAATGTATGGCGTACTGCGTTGGTAGGTCGTAGCGTTTTAAAAGTGCCATAATACGCCCAGCATCTTCTTGACTTAACAGTCCTAGTTTCTGGGCTAAAAAGTTTGCCATCACCATACCAATCGCAACAGCTTCACCATGCAAATACGTGGTGTAATGGGTTTGATTTTCGATGACGTGTCCAAAGGTGTGTCCGTAGTTTAATACGGCTCGCACTCCTTGTTCGGTTTCATCTTGCGCTACGACCTTGGCTTTAATAGAAATACTTTTATAAATCGCCTCTTTGAGGTGTGTTTCATTGTGTAAATCATACGTTTCTAACCATTCAAAAAAAGCTTTATCAAAAGTGACTGCCATTTTAATAATTTCTGCCACACCTGCACTAAATTCACGCTTTGGCAAGGTTTTTAAAAAAGCACTTTCGCAGTAAACCGCACGAGGTTGCCAAAAAGAGCCAATCAGATTTTTGCCATAGGTGTTATTGATGCCTGTTTTGCCACCCACGCTTGCATCGACTTGCGCTAACAAGGTAGTAGGAATTTGAATAAAATCAATACCTCTTTGGTAAAGGGAAGCAGCAAAACCCGTCATATCGCCAATCACACCGCCTCCAAAGGCAATAAGGAGCGATTTTCTATCCAATCTATGCTCAAAACACGCATTTAAAATGAGCTCAAGGCTTTCAAAATTTTTATACATTTCACCATCGGGTAAAATGACGGTGTGAAGCTCTTTGGCATGAATTTTTTTCTGGAGACTGGCTAAGTGCAAATCTGCCACGGTTGTGTTGGTGACAATCAGTACTTTTGTATCAAAATCTAATGTTTCAAGTTGGTCAATATAGACACAATAATCTTTGGAAATGGTTTTGGTTAAAAGAACGTCAACATGCATGGTATATCCAAATATTTTTTATTTTATTTTACTGAAAAAGCACTTAATTATGCATTCACTGGGATAAATAATTGGTAATTGTCTGCTAATTTAAAGTGCAATTTTTCCATATCGGTGGAAAAAATAGAGAAGAAATTAGACTCAACAATTTTAGAGGTAAAGGGTAAAAATTGTAAAATAGTGTCTTTATGTTTTAGCTTCAGTAGAGGATTTTTTTCACTCTGAATCACTTCAACTTCTCGTCCAAAAATCTTTGAAAGATTGTCAAAATGCTCCATTAAACTGGTCTCTTTCCTCTCTTGGTCAGGCTCATACGTGTAGAGTTTAAGGTGCAAAGAGAGTTGGGCTGAAACATCAAAAATAACAGACGATTCTTGCTCTATATCGTGCGCATCACTGCTTAAAACAACACCTTCGCTCAGTGCTAAAAAGCCTTTTTTTCCAATTTTAAATACAGGAAGTTTGGTGCGAAATAAAGCACGTTTGTTTTTTTGAAAAAAGGTGTTCATGACCACAATCAGACCAATATCCATCTCTTCAGTATCTTCTTTTAAAACGGCTCTTGGATTGGTTTTAAAATAGTCAATCATAACGTTAATATGGTGGTTATGGTAGCTTTTGAGTTTTTCCAAAATTTTTGAATACGTGGGATTAATAATCTTTACATGTAATTTGTTGCTGTTGAGTTTTGAGTGTAAGAGCAGTGCATCGTTTAAGAGTAAATCAATCTCTTCTTCATCCATCTCTAGCATATCAACTAAACAATAAATGCTGCTTCCAAAAGGAGATGGAAATTGCCCTTGTTCTTTTTTAATGCTTCGAAAAACACTTTGTAGAACATGAGGCTCTCCAATCATTAGCAAAAGATCGTTGGGTAAAAGCATAAGCGTTGGACGAGGTAACAATAAAGTGTTAGAGCGATACACCGCTGCAATACGCCACTTACTTTGCACAATTGAAGCCAAATGACGGTAGGCATAAGAGCTTCCAACAGGCACAGAAACTTCCATGATTTCACCAATACCTAGCCCAATATTTTGCGCCACAATGGGCATATTAGGGAGATGGTCTTTAAAACGAGAGGCTAAAATATCTCGTGAATTAACCAGCAAAAGGCGTTTATCATCAATCTCTTCTAAATCCAAATCCCATCGATCCATAAAGACAATACGGACTTTATTATCAATGCGTCTCACATTTTTATAGGTGCTCATGGCATCAAGTTCATTGGAAAGTAAAATCATCACTTGAAAAAATTGTTCATTTAAAATAACAGAGAGTTTATCTAAGCTGGTGGGGTCAAACTCAAAAAATTTAAAATTTTCAGGACGTTTTTTAGGTAGTGTATTTTCTTTGTATGAAATGACAGTGTAGCTGTTCTCTCCCGCTTCACTCTCCATAACTCTTTCTAAAAATTGTTTTGCTAGAATGCCATCAGCAATGATTAATATTTTTTTCATTCAAAAACTCCCTCATATACAAAAA
>RZYK01000114.1 GCA_009930355.1 Campylobacterota bacterium
AACCATCGACCACCTCCTTAAAAGGGAGATGCTCTACCGGCTGAGCTAACGAGTCATTCACCGTTCTTCTCGTAATGAGGCTGAAATTATAGAGAAAAAAATTTCATTTGTCAAGAGTTTTTTTCACTTTTTAAAAAAATAGTTTCTCCCACATGCAAAAGTAACTTTATAGCATGGTACGTGCTTTGAATTTGGATGTATTCTCTATCGCCTTGTAGTAGGAGTCTTTCAATAAGTATATGGCCTTCTTTATCACGTGCACCTACATAGACGGTACCCACAGGTTTTTCAACACTTCCTCCTGTTGGCCCTGCAACACCACTTGTGGCAATAGCGTAATCGGAGAGGCTTGCATTTAAAACACCTTCTAGCATTTCACGGACACATAATTCACTCACTGCACCAAAGCGCTCTAGCGTTTCAGCACTCACGCCTAGCCATGACTCTTTAATTTCATTGGCATAGCTGACGAGTCCCCCTTTAAAGATGGCTGAGACACCAGCATGCTTTGTAAATAGTGAGGCAATGAGTCCACCTGTACAACTCTCAGCAATGCTCAGTGTTTTGTCATGTTCTTGAAGTTTTTGAATCATATATTCCAGTACATCAGGGTGTTGAATAATTTTGTGAGGGAGCAGTGAAGTTGCTGCTTTAAAGAAACTTTCCATATTGCCATATTTACTGGAGATGGCTTCAACCATAATCCATCCATCAATGAGTCTGGTAGGCGTGATTTTAATTTCATAATTTTGCGCTAAGGGCTCTAGAAAGATTTTTAAAGAGTCTTCATCGAGGTTGATAATAGAAAAAAGAGCGATATTGCTTTTATTTTCGATAAGAATGGCAGGAAGTTTATGGGTTTCTTCAACTTTAATGACATTAATGCGTTTATTTTCACGTACCAAAAGATAGCTATTTTCCTCAAACTTAATTGTTTTGGATGGAATGAGCATACCACCTTTAAGCTCTAACGCCTCTTCTCCAAGGGTTGCTACGACTTTATTGATAAGATTGAAACTTTCAGATGTGGTGATAATCAGCGTATCCTCAGAGCGAGCAATCGCCTCTTCAATCACACCAAAAAGCTCTTTATCGTTTTTGTCAATGTAAACGGTTTGATCGGGAAAGTCTAAATGCTCAACGACGGTTGAGTGAATATAGTTTAAAAATGAAGTATTGTAGCGTAGCGCTTTTCCCACTACAATCAAAGAACTTTTCATGAGAATAACCTTTAGTATTTTCTAGGACGAGTTGCACGTTTCATGCGTCTTAACTCCTACTTCACATTATACCGTAAGTGCTTCTTAAATCGTTTTTAGATAAACTTGCCTCATTTTATAAGATGCTTACATGTAAAAGTTTTCACAGCTGTATAGCTTCCAAGGAGAGATTATTAATGGACTATAAAGAGACCTTGCTTCTTCCACAGACGGATTTTCCTATGCGAGGAAATCTTCCCCAAAATGAGCCTTTACGTTATGCAAAGTGGTTTTCCAAAGAGGAAAGCGCTTATGCTAAAATGATTCAAAATCGTGAAAATGCCCCTAAGACATTTATTTTGCACGATGGCCCTCCTTATGCCAATGGGCATATTCACATCGGTCACGCCCTCAATAAAATTCTCAAAGATGTCATTGTTAAAACCCATTATTTCTTTGGTGAAAAAGTACGTTATGTTCCTGGTTGGGACTGTCATGGTCTTCCCATTGAGCAGCAAGTGGAAAAGAACCTTGGCAAAGAGAAAAAAGATGCATTGCCTAAGAGTAAAATTAGAGAGTTGTGCCGTGAACATGCACGTAAATTTATTGATATTCAACGAGAAGAGTTTAAATCTTTAGGGGTTATTGGGGATTGGGAGAATCCGTATATGACGATGAAATTTAAATTTGAAGCGGACATCTACCGTGCTTTATGCGGTGTTGCAGACAAAGGACTTTTGGTTGAGCGTAGCAAACCTGTCTATTGGTCATGGGCTGCAAGAAGTGCCTTAGCCGAAGCTGAAGTGGAGTACGAAGATAAAGAGGATTACTCTATCTTTGTTGCTTTTGCACTTGGTGATGAAGCAAAAAGCAGGTTAGAAATCACGGGTGATGCTTCGGTCATTATTTGGACAACGACACCATGGACACTGCCTGCAAACGTCGGTATCTCTTTTAGTCCCGATGAAAACTATGTGCTTACCAGCGATGGTTATATCGTGGCTGAGCCTTTACATGTAAAGCTTTTGGAGCAAGGGGTTATTGCAGGAGAAGTGGTTAAAACTTTTAAAGCGAGTGTGCTTGAAAATAGTTTTGCCATTAATCCGCTCAATGATCGCTCATCACAGTTGATTTTAGGAAATCATGTCACAATGGATGGTGGAAGCGGATGTGTTCATACCGCACCAGGACACGGTGATGATGATTATAAAGTAGGGCTTCGTTACGGTCTTGAAGTGGTGATGCCCGTTGATGAGAGAGGCTGTTATGATGAAACCGTAGTTCACTTAGGGCTTCTCCCAAATCCTGAGAGTTTTGTGGGTGAGCATATTTTTAAATGCAATGAGCGTATTTTAGAGCTTTTAGGCGATAGACTTTTAAAATGCTCTAAGTTTACCCACTCCTATCCCTTTTGCTGGAGAACCCATCAGCCCGTCATTTACCGTGCAACCAAACAGTGGTTTGTGGCGATGGATGAAGCGGTTGGTGGACGTGAAAGCCTTCGTAAGATGGCAATGGATGAACTTCAAAAGGTGCGTTTCTATCCAAAATCAGGCATCAACCGTTTAGGTTCGATGATTGAAAATAGACCTGATTGGTGTATCTCTCGTCAACGAGATTGGGGTGTGCCTATTGCATTTTTTAGAGATAAACGTACAGGTAAACCTATTTTTGATGCGAAAGTGGTGGAGCACATTGCGAGCATTTTTGAAGAAAAAGGTGCCGATGCTTGGTGGGACTTAGAAATTGCAGAGCTTTTGGTTGAAGACAGCGGTTATAACCCTGAGAACCTTGAAAAAGTGATGGATATTTTAGACGTATGGTTTGACAGTGGTAGCACATGGAAAGCCGTTTTGCAATCCAACGATTATGACGCAGGGGAATATCCCGCAAGTATGTATTTGGAGGGAAGTGACCAACATCGTGGTTGGTTCCAAAGTTCTCTTTTAGTGAGTACCGCCAACAATGGCATTGCTCCTTACGCTAAAATTTTGACCCATGGTTTCACTGTTGATGAGAAGGGTGAGAAGATGAGCAAATCTAAGGGTAATGTGGTAGCACCTAGCGATGTTGCAAAACAATACGGTGTTGAGATTTTACGTCTGTGGGTGGGTACGAGTGAGTACACCACCGATTTGAAAATTAGCGATAATATTTTAAAACAAATCAGTGAGCAGTACCGAAAAATCCGTAATACCTTTCGATTTTTATTGGCAAACGTTAATGACCTTGAAACAGTGATGCCTATTGCGCAAATGGGAGAACTCGATAAATGGATTTTAAAACACGCTAAAGCGGTTTTTGATGAGGCTCAGGGCTATTTTAGAGAGTATGAATTTTCCAAAGGATTTGCGCTTTTAAATCATTTTATTGCCGTGGAACTCAGCGGAATTTATTTGGATATTTCAAAAGACAGACTTTACTGTAATGCGAAACATGACTCCCTTCGCCTCTCAGCACAGAGTGCGATGGCACTCATCGCTGAGAAATTGATGGCACTGATGGCTCCGACACTCACCTATACCATTGATGAGATGATGGAATACGCCCCTTCTATTTTGAAAAAAGAGAGCGTTTTTGATGTGGTTTACTCAGTACTTCCAACGATTGAGAGTAGCTTTGATGAAGCCTATATGGTGGAAGCCAGAGAGAAGTTTTTTGAGATTGTGGATAACTTAAAAAAAGAGAAAGTCATTAAATCCACGCTTGAGCTAGTGCTTCAAACGAAATCATCTAAAATTTCAGCGTTAGAAAAAGTCGATGCGGAAGATTGGTTTACGGTGAGTAAAGTGATTGAACACGATGAAGCAGGTGAAATGGGTGTTTTTGAGGTGGCAGGAGATAGTTTTAAAATTTTAAAAGCCTCAAAATGCAAATGCCCACGTTGTTGGAAATACCGCTCAAAAAGTGAAGAAGAGTTATGTCATCGATGTAACGAGGCACTTCATGGTTGATGTGAGCGCTCCTGTGGAGCTTAGCTTTATTTTTTCCACCATTGGCGCTATTTTTGTGGTCATTGGTGTGTGTGTTTACTTGGTGAATCGAAGAACGAAACAGTTAAAGGATATGAAGTGATAACCTTAAAAGAGGCGTTAAAACTTCCTAAAGAAGAGATAGAAGCGTTTAGAAGCGATTTGAAAAAAGAGATAGAAGCAAAAAAAAGCTTAGGTGCGTATGTGGAACAGCTTACATGTAAACCTATTAGTGAATACGGTGCAGGTATTCCCATTGCCATTAAAGATAATATTCAAGTCAATGGCTGGGAAGTGACCAGTGCTTCTAATATCTTACAAGGTTATGTTGCGCCCTATAATGCAACGGTGATTGATAATATGTTACGCCATGGTTTAGCCCCGTTTGGTCGAACCAATATGGATGAATTTGCGATGGGAAGTTCCACAGAGTCCTCATATTACGGTAAAACACTCAATCCCCACAATCCAAAGTGTGTACCAGGTGGAAGCAGTGGTGGAAGTGCGGCTGCGGTTGCTGGAGGCATTGCGATTGCTGCATTAGGGAGTGATACAGGTGGAAGTATTCGTCAGCCTGCGGCATTTTGCGGATGTGTAGGACTCAAACCCACCTATGGCAAAGTCAGCCGTTATGGTTTAGGAGCGTATTCGAGCTCACTGGATCAGATTGGACCGATTACGCAAAATGTGGAAGATGCGGCTATTTTGTATGACATTATTGCTGGGCATGAGCCAAAAGATTCGACCAGTGCCAATATGGCACATCAAAGCGTGGCAGATAAACTCAACCCCAATCGTAAAATGACCATTGCGGTCATTGAGAACTATCTTAATGAAGCCAGTCCAGACGTGCGTGAAAAAATGGTTGAGGGAATTCGTGCGCTTGAAAAAGCGGGTCATGAAATTATTTATCGTAATTTCATCAACTCCAAATATGACATCGCCACCTATTATGTCATTGCAACCGCAGAAGCGAGTGCGAATTTAAGCCGTTATGATGGGGTGCGTTATGGCAACCGTGGAAGCAATGAAAACCTCAAAGAGATGTTTATTCAAAGCAGAAGCCTTGGATTTGGTGAAGAGGTGAAGAGAAGAATCCTTTTAGGGACGTTTGTGTTAAGTAGTGGGTATTACGATGCGTATTACATTAAAGCGCAAAAGGCACGCCATTTTATTAAAGCACAGCATGAAGCCATTTTTAAAGAAGCTGAGCTCATTTTTATGCCAGTAACGCCAACCAGTGCGTTTGAGTTTGGTTCAAAAGCCGATCCGTTAGAAATGTATTTAAGTGATATTTATACCATTTCCCTCAATCTTGCGGGACTTCCAGGTATTTCTGTGCCATTAGGATTTGATAGTAAAGGGTTGCCCGTGGGTGGACAGCTCATTGGTCAAGCATACGGTGAGCAAGCGCTTTTGGATGGAGCGCTGAGCTTAGAGAGAGCATTAGGGTTATAGGAGAGCACGCATGAAAATTAGAAAAAGAGCATTGACGTTTGAAGATGTATTATTAGTTCCACAATATTCAGAGATTTTGCCTAAAGAAGTTGATATTAAAACGAAACTTACTAAACGCATTAGTTTAAATATCCCCTTAGTTTCTGCTGCGATGGATACGGTCACCGAACATAGAGCAGCCATTATGATGGCACGTTTGGGTGGTATTGGCATTGTTCATAAAAATATGGATGTGGAAGCTCAGGTAAGAGAAGTGAGACGTGTTAAAAAAAGTGAGAGTGGCATTATTATTGATCCTGTTTCTATTAAAGCAAATGCTACGCTTCGTGATGCGCTTAGTATTATGTCAGAGTATAGAATTTCAGGTGTTCCTGTGGTCGATGATAGCAATACACTGATTGGTATTTTAACCAACCGTGATTTACGTTTCGAAAATGACTATACAAAAAATGTTGAAGAGTTGATGACTAAAATGCCTTTGATTACCGTCAAAAAAGGCACAACGCTTGATGATGCGGAAGCTATTTTTAGAACCAATAAAGTAGAAAAGCTTCCTGTGGTAGATGAGGATAACAAACTCTCAGGTCTTATTACCATTAAAGATTTGAAAAAACGTCAAGAATACCCTAATGCCAATAAAGATGCGTTTGGAAGACTTCGTGTGGGTGCGGCCATTGGTGTAGGTCAGTTAGACAGAGCTAAAGCCTTATCAGAAGCAGGTGTGGATGTGTTGGTGCTAGACTCAGCACACGGGCATTCAAAAGGTATTATTGATACCGTTAAACTGATCAAAAAAGAGCTTGATATTGATATTATCGCAGGAAATATCGCTACTTCTGAAGCAGCAGAGGCTTTAGTAGCGGCAGGCGTGGATGGCATTAAAATTGGTATTGGACCTGGAAGTATTTGTACAACACGTATCGTCTCAGGTGTGGGTGTGCCACAAATTTCTGCCATTGAAGAGTGCTCTGAAGTGGGTCGAAAACATGGGGTTCC
>RZYK01000115.1 GCA_009930355.1 Campylobacterota bacterium
TCATACGCAACTTGACCATACCCAGCAAGGGCACCACTCATGGGAAGAATAACACCCACATTAATCTCTTTTGCCATCATGCTTGTTGCCAAAATAGCAGCAAGGCTCATTAATTTCACAGATAAACGCATACATGACTCCTTTAAAATTGCGCTAAAAGTTTAACACAATGAAGATTAGGTTTGAATCAAAAGAGGAGAAAAGAAGAAAGAGAGGGAAACCCTCTCGTGGAATTAAGCGTGGTTATTTTCAGCAACATTGAGTGCTTGTGAAACATCTACAATAATTTGCAATTTTTTAATAATATCTTCCATGGCACGGCTTTCTTCTTTTGCTGCAATACTAATACGTTCCACTTCAGCTTGTGTATGAATAATTTCATCAACCGTGCGTTGAAGTGCTGGCACAATTTGATCCACCACTTTTTGTACTTCCATAATAGAAACACGAATACTATCGGTTGATTTATTACTCTGATCGGAGAGTTTTCGTACTTCACTTGCCACAACCGCAAAACCTCGTCCATGATCTCCCGCACGAGCAGCTTCAATAGTCGCATTAAGTGCTAAAAGGTTGGTTTCGCTGGCAATATATTTAATCGCTGTTGTGATATTTCCAATTTGCTCCACAGCGTTGGTTAACTCTTGTGCCATATCATTAGTTACTTGAACATTTTTCACCTCTGAAGCCAATTTGGTATTCACGACAACAATCGTATTGGCTGTATCTTCAATGGATTTTGAAGCATTTTGCGTAATCAGTGAAATCTCTTTCGTTTGTTCAGCCAATGTTTTGGATATATCACGTGCTTCTTGAAGTGCTTTATCGCTATTAATGGCTGTAACCACTTGTGCTAAAGAGCTGACACTCTCTGCCGTTGCTGTTCGTGGTGGACTGGGAATGACCATAACATCAGGTCGCAATAAAGAGCTGTATTTTGTGTACAAAGCCTTACCTGAAGAGACATAACCATCTGTTCCAATAATATACTTAGCATTGCTTAATGCTTCTCGTGTCTCAGCATCACTGCACTCATCAAAAGGAACAATTTTATAACTAACATGATCTAATTTATAAAATTTCAAAAATTTAAGTAAACCATTTGCACCTGATTGGCTATTGTTAAAAATAATGACATTTTCTCCAGCAGGAATACGACTTACCGCAACAAAGAAATCTGTAGGTGGCACAAATTCAACAGAAATCACTTTCTCTTGTCCATATTTTTTAACCATTTCATCGTAACGGTTTGCAAAACAAACCACCAAGTCAAAACGAGAAACATCAAAATTTTGATAATTTGCCAACGTCGCTTTTTGATAGGTTGCAGCTGTTGCCAGTGTAGCATCAACTAACGAGACAAGTTCTTGCGTCGTTGCTTCATTTGCTCCAATTAAAAGTAGATTAACGCTCATTATTTTCCTTTAGGCAGTGTAATGATTGAGACGATCTTTTTATTTTAGTGCATTCTGCATAAATCAGCCCTTTAGTCATTATAAACAAAACATACGGATAAAAAAGGGATGAAAAAAGACTCTTCCTATTTTTATGAAAACAAATAAAGTTTATGGCACATTTTCACACAAATAATCTTTACATGTAAAGATTATTTTGTATGCAGTTTCATGATATTTTCACGCCTTGCTTTTGCCACT
This sequence comes from Campylobacterota bacterium, assembly GCA_009930355.1. Classification (GTDB taxonomy): domain Bacteria; phylum Campylobacterota; class Campylobacteria; order Campylobacterales; family Sulfurospirillaceae; genus Sulfurospirillum. The sequence goes on from RZYK01000115.1 coordinate 1,656, forward strand.
TCAGCATCAAATGGAAGCAAAATCATTTGATGAAGCTCATCAAGACTTAATGATTTTGAATCCTTAAGAATTCCCGTACGAAGCTCTCCTCCTAATTTCCCAAAAGCATAACAATAGGCTGAAGAAGAAGGCGTGGTTTGCATACGCTCTAAAGTCGCGATACGTGAACATTTATCAACCCAAATAAAGGAATCATCATCGCTAAAATCGTGCAAATACCCAAACAATTTGGTCGTCTCAAAAAATTTAATTTTTACTTCAAAAAAAGGATTAACCTCTAAGGTTTCATTTAAGCGAAACAAAATAGGAAATTTATAAAAAGTTGAGCCGATTTTGAGCTGTTTTTTAGTTCCATCAAGCACCAAATCATGCTCAATTTTTGGAAATTCCCAAAAACGGCTAATCTCTTTTGACCACGCACTTAAAAGCGCATCAAAATTAGAAAATGATTCGGCTAATGAAGGGGGCTCTTTCAATAAATTTCGCCCTAAGCCTAGCGTTGCGTCATAGCCTAAAAACGGTAAAAGTGTTGCACCAATATCGAGTGTTGTGCCTACTTTTTCGACCTTTTTCCCCTCTTTTTGGCGTGGATCAATAATCATAAATTGATTGCGACGTTTGCCTTTTATCAAATCATCAATCGCCATATTATGCATGGCAAGGTGGTCTGAACCCACAACGATAATCGTATTTTTACCATAGGGTGATTTTTGAATCTGCTCAATAAAACGAGCAATCAACTCATCCGAACACATTGCCGCATTGAGCATTGAATTGTCACCCTCTTTATAACGCTGTGCTTTACAACTTTTAGAGACATGCCCATAGGGATGATGCGTGTCCATCGTGGAGATAAACATTGCAAATTTTTGTTTACTTTTGGAAAGTTTTTTAAAATCACTCATAGAAAATTCAAACAAGCTATCATCATACAAGCCCCACGGTGTTTGATACCCTCTGTTTTTTAAACGTGGTTTTAACTCATTGATGCCTTTAATATCTGAAAACTTATGCGTTTTATAGAGCTTATCAACTCCCGCAAATTCTAAAGAAGAGCCACTGCGATAGATAAGTTTATACCCCTCTTTATGCAGCATATCGCTCATACAAACGGCTCCTGAGTAAAACGTGCTCATTTTAGACATCGAGTTTCCCTGCGGTGAATGCTCTCCTGTGGAAGGAGTGACCAAAGGTATACCACACAATACAGAGGTCATCCCAGCAATCGTCCAACTGGTACCTTGTGCTTGTTGAATTTCACTAAAAAGAGTACTCTGCTCTCGTATGGCTCTTAACTGTGTCATTAAAGAGGGAAAGAGACTTTCATCAAAATAAGTCTCTTCCAAACTCTCTGCAAAAATATAGACCAAATTGAGATGTTCATCTTCAATAGGTGTTAAACTTGGTTCTTGATAATAATCTAAAAAAGGGTATTCAAGGCTTAATGTATTTTCAATACCCATCGTTTTTAAAAGGCTTTGACTCAAAAAATGAACACTTGGATGTAAAGCAAAAGCACTTAAAAGAAGCATTAATGAAACAAAACCTTGCACTTTCTTAGGCGTTTCAAACAAAACATTTTTCATTAAACGATAATAGACAATCGAAAAAATCAAGCTACCAATAAAAAGCCCTACACCAAAAGCAATGATGATATAATAATCACCAAACCCTGAACCATCTAATCCATAAAGAAGGTGAAAAATAACCGCATCGTTAATGCCCTCTCCCGTAAAATAATCAGAAACAAGATAAAAAGCACCTAAAATCATATAGATAAAAACGACCAAAGCCCCTAAAAAAGCACGTTTACTGTTTTGGGTACGGTTTTTACATGTAAAAAGAAATAGTAAAAAAAATCCTAGTGAAAGCCATAAAAAAATATTCATCCTAATGTTCTATCCTTAAATTATTTACGTGCGTATTATAGCTTTTTATAAGCATTCTCAACCTTTTTACTGCTTTTTGCCTATGTGATTAAAATTTAATCACATAGTTGCATAGATTAAATACCATTCAGTGCTAAACTTTCATCAGCTTAACTTTTAGGAGGATGGATATGAGAACAAAACGCTTCGTACTTTCAACACTACTTGCTCTCTCAAGCGCATGGGCGGCTGAAGAGGGTGTTGCGGAAGTGGCTGAGGCAGTTCCAACACTGGATGTTGGCAATACTGCATGGGTTTTAATGGCAACAGCACTGGTCATGCTAATGACACCTGCTGGTTTAGCGCTTTTTTACGGTGGCATGTCTCGCTCTAAAAACTTGCTGAACACCGTTGCGATGAGTGTTATGGGGTACATTATCGCCTCCATCGTTTGGATTGTGTGTGGGTACTCTTTAGCGTTTGGTGCGGACATTGGCGGTGTGATTGGGTTTGATTCCCTCTTTTTAAGTGGCATTAAAGTGACTGATATTTGGGCAACGGGTAATATTCCTGTGCTTCTTTTTGTCGCCTTTCAAATGACCTTTGCGGGCATCACCGTAGCGCTCATTAGCGGTGCATTGATTGAGAGACTAAAATTTTCAACATGGATGATTTTTGCGGCATTGTGGATTATTGGGGTGTATGCACCTGTGGCACACTGGGTCTGGGGTGGCGGTTTTCTCTCCAAAGATGGCGTGCTTGACTTTGCAGGCGGTACGGTTGTTCACATTAACGCAGGTGTCGCGGGCTTGGTTATTGCCATTATGCTTGGCAAACGAAGCGATTTTGGCAAAGCCATGTTCCCTTCTTCTGTAACCCTAACTGTTTTGGGTGCGAGTATGCTCTGGTTTGGATGGTTTGGATTTAACGCAGGAAGTGAGTTAGGAGCCGATGGTATAGCAGCAAGTGCCTTTTTGGTCACGAACATTGCAGCAGCGATTGCAGCACTTTCATGGATGATTATCGAGTATGTCACGTATAAAAAGTTTACCCTTTTAGGCATTGCTTCGGGTATTGTAGCAGGCTTGGTTGCCATTACCCCAGCAGCAGGATTTGTTGACACCAAAGGCGCACTTGTCATTGGCTTAGTCGCGGGATTGGTTGGCTTTTACGGTGTCAATGGTCTTAAAAAAGCGTTCAAATACGATGATTCGCTCGATGCCTTTGGTATCCACGGTTTAGCGGGTGTTTGGGGTGCGATTGCCACAGGTATTTTTGCAAACCCTGAAGTCAATGAGCTTGGTACGGGGCTTTTATACGGTAACGCCGCTCAAGTGCTCATCCAAATTGAGGGTGTTGTGGTGACTGCTATCTATACCGCCATTGCCACAGCGATTATCTTTAAAGTAGCCTCTATCTTAACAGGTGGTGCTCGTGTCAGTGCAGAAGTTGAGTCACAAGGCTTGGATGAGATGGAACACGGCGAAAAAGCCTTTAACTTAAGATAAGCAAAGGATAGAAGATGAAAAAAATTGAATCCATTATTAAACCTTTTAAACTCGAAGATGTCAAAGATGCTCTTGCAGAACTTGACATCACAGGTATGACGGTCAGCGAAGTGAAAGGCTACGGTAGACAACAAGGACACTCTGAGCTTTACAGAGGGGCTGAGTATGTGGTTGATTTTTTACCCAAAGTAAAAATTGAGGTGGTTGTTGTCGATGAACTGGTAGATAAAGTTGTTGATGTCATTATTAAAAATGCCAGAACAGGCAAAATCGGTGATGGAAAAATCTTCGTCACCGATGTAGAAAAAAGCATTCGTATCCGAACAGGTGAAACCGATAACGAAGCGGTTTAAGCATATAGTGGGGGATTGGGGATATTTATCCCCCCATCCCCCACTTATCACAAACTTCACGTAAGCGTTACATTATTCTCCCCAAAGAACAAAATCATTTGCTGAAACCCTTACATGTAAACTCGTTTTATTTGCACGTAATATATCCCTTTAAAGAAGAAATAAAAATTAAAATCTGTAACCCAATCCAATCATAACAATCTTTGATTTAATCTCCATATCACTTTTCATACGAATATTAAGAAGAACATTGTCCATATAGACTGTTGTATCAGTAGTGTAATAGCGTGCTTGGGCATTGAGTATAAGTCTATCCGTCAGCTTATAATCAAAGCCTATTTGAACATTCTTGCCCCAAGCGTTCTCTGCCCTAAGATTCGCGAAACCATTAGACGTTCCTACTGCACTCATGTTATCCTTAGAAAACCATGTATAACCAATACCAGCACCAACATAAGGCTGAAAACTCTGTCGTGGATTAAAAGGATAATAGACAAGGTTAAGGGTTGGAGAGGTTTGTTTTATTTTACCCAAGGGTTCATTAGCAGCTGAAAGAATTGTATTGTGGAAAGCGACCTTGGTACGAAAAGGCGTTGTCATCATCGCTTCAAAACCGATTTGTTCGGTTATCATATAGGTCGTAGTGATACCAAATTGTGTATCGTTGGAGAATGATGCACTACCTCCTATATCTGTTCCAGCAAGACCACCTTTATCAATGAGAATAGAAGAGCTATCTTCCGATGTAAACATACGAGCAGCTCCAAGACGTACAATAATATCTCCAGCGTCATGGGCATGGAGCAGGGGAACTCCAAGCATGGTATAGACCACAAGCGTCACTGAAACTGACTGGAATTTTTTACGCATTCGATTAAATCCCATAATTACCATCCTTAATTTTATGGTGAATGTTTGAACATTATGTTCAAAAAGTATCGTGTCATTTTATCGAATTTTATAAAATTTAGAGGAGTTCACTTTTAACTTTTTTGCTTTACATGTAAAGCAAAAAGTTGCCCTAACCTCTATTTTCTGCTTTCAAACGATAAGTCATCACCAGATTAAAGCACAGCTCACTGAGCATTAGCAAATCCCACATGGAGAGGATTTCCAAAAAGGGCATTCCCTCACACAAAGCTTCAAAATCAATCTTACATGTAAAGACATAGGCATCATTGGGAGCGCCTAGTTCTGGGAGATTTAGGGAGTATTGAAAGGAAAAGAGAATGTTG
>RZYK01000407.1 GCA_009930355.1 Campylobacterota bacterium
TGATAGTGTCAAATAAAGTTCGCAAAAACCATAATACTCCGATAAAAGCTTATGCAGCTAAAAGTTTCTGTTGGATAGCATTAACTATCTCAGGGTTTATATATGAACGGCTGCTTGACCAGTCTTCGCTATATTCAATCATATAACTGGTTACCAGCCGGATATACGAATCCATACTGGGAAATATGCCTACTACTTTTGTTCTCCTACGAATTTCTCTGTTCAGCCTTTCAAGTATGTTTGTGGAAGAAATCTTGCGATGATCTATTTCTTTAAAATTGAAAAACTGCAGTGAATCTTCTAACCCTTCTTCCAAGGTTTCAACTGCGGTTGGATACCTTAACTCATACTCGTCCATAAGTGAACGGGCATATTTACGGGCACTTTCGTAATCGGGCTGCAGCCATATCTGCTTAAGTTTTTCAGCAAAATACTTTTTGTCCCGGCCAGAGATATAGGCCAGTATATTCCTCATAAAATGAACCTTGCATCTTTGCCACGAACATCCAACAAACGATTCCCTGACAGCCTTTATTAATCCTTTATGGGCATCGGATATTACAAGCCAAACTTTTTCCAACCCTCTTGCCTTGAGATTCTCAAATAATTTGTTATAGGTAGCTGTGGATTCTTCATACATTGGTTCAAGTGCCAGTATGTCACGCCTGCCTTCTAAATTTACACCTGTCACTACTAGCACGGCCATGTTTTTAACACTGTGCCCGTCTCGTATTTTTTCATACAAAGCATCTACCCACAGTACTGGGTATGTTGCTTCGAGACTGCGACTACGGAAAGCAGCCACCTGTTCATTCAAGTCCTTGGCAATAGCTGATACCTGGCCGCGTGAGATTGATTCTATACCCAATGTTTTAGTAAGCTTCTCTATTTTTCTGGTAGATACTCCATTCACATAGGCTTCCTGAATAACATTCATCAAAGCCGCTTCTGAGCGTTTCTTTGCTTCTACAAAAAAGGGTATATAGCCACCGTTTCTTATTTTGGGTACCATCAAGTACATTGTTCCCATCCTTGTATCAAACCGCCTGACACGATATCCGGATCTATATCCTTGCCGATTTGCTACTCTTTCTGATTTTTCCGCTCCAAGCTTTGTTTGAACTTCGGTTTCCATAAGCTTTTCACACAACCACTTCAACATAGATAACATAGGATCGTCGTTGGATATAAAATTTAATAGCATTTTTTCAAAAGGTACGGTAGAATTTTGGTAAGCCATCGATAATACACTCCTTTTTGGTTTACTAGACATTTACCTTTTCGGAGTAATCGATGGTTTTTCCTTTTTTTACTTTTGCGAACTTAATTGTACTCTATCAA
>RZYK01000408.1 GCA_009930355.1 Campylobacterota bacterium
ATAAATAAGTTTGGGTAGGGAAGATATAGAAATGACGTGAATTTAATAAAATCGATTAGATATTAACTTTGAAAATCTAACTTTTCAATAATTAGGATTTCACTATTTCAAATATTAGAGCATGAGTCTATCACGCTCCAATAAGAGATTCGAAAGGGAGATGTAATTGTGCGTGAAGATTGCGAATCATTGAAATTGAAAGTTGACGCTTACGATTAAGCACTTCGGATACTTTTGATCGTGATCCAATAATCGATGTTAAGTCTTTTGCTTCAAGTCCCATCTGCTCCATTCTAAATTTGATTGCTTCTATTGGATCACATGCAGGTATTGGATAATGTTTTGCCTCATATGCTTCTACTAAAGTAACGAGGATATCAAGTTCATCCCCTTCAGGCGTTCCAAGCTCTGCATTCATGAGTTGGTCAATGCGTTTCAACACTGCATCATAGTCATCTTCTGTTCGAATAGGAAAAATATTCATTTTAAACCTCCTCTGCATTTATTTTGTCATACTCAGCATGTATGCCTACGAATCGGATATAGACCGTACTGTACGGATAGTTTATTTTTACAACCAAACGGTATTTATTCCCACCCATATTGAACACTACACGATTATCTCTCAGAAAACTAGCCGTTTTATACTGAGATTTAATATCCTGCGGGGACTGCCATGAAGCTTTGATTGCCTCGGTATACCATCCAGTCAATGGGCTTATGGCTTCGGGATGAGTACCCCAAAATTCTTGTAATGTTCGTTTACTAATGACTCTCATGCAAGTATTATAACATATTATTTCCCAAAATGGGAAATAATATCGTAAAATTTCGAGGTGTCTTTTGTCGTGAGGTCATTCCATAACAGCTTTTTTATCTTATACCCTTTTTTTAATCTATCAAAAAAAGATCTTAATAAATCATTGCCAGACAAATAACAGATTACTGCAGAGATTTTGAACTAAAGTCTGTATTCTAGGCTTGCATTGAATTAAATGATGACTAAAATTGCACTTCGTTTGACAATTAAGAAACATGCTGGTTTAATGTATTGTCAAGCGAAGCACAGAACTGGTCAGTTTTAATATAAAAATTAATCAATTGGAATCATTTTAAGGACAATACAACCATGTCCTTTATAGTCTTTTTTTTCCATCCAATTTTCAGTATCCATTTTCAATGTAACGGAACTAAATATAGGGTTATCAATTTTATATTCACTATGACTTAGATTTATCCGTCATTCCGCACTAAAAAATATATTTTTACAACAGAGGTATAAGAAGTGCTTCTAGTTCCTAAAAACTGGGAAGATAGAAATGCATGGAACAGCC
>RZYK01000409.1 GCA_009930355.1 Campylobacterota bacterium
TTATGAAAGACCGTATTGTTCCTTTTTTTCAACCCATTATCAACGTCAATACGGGTGAAATTGAAAAATTTGAGACCCTTATGCGTATCCAAAAAGAAGGACAAGAACACTATCTTCCTTCTGAATTTTTAGAGATAGCCAAACACTCTAAAATTTATTCTAAACTCTCTATGGCGCTGATTCAAAAAGCCTTCGAAACCTTTCAAATCTCTTCCAATGGCTTTTCTATCAACCTTTCGTATCTGGATATGACCAATATTGTGACGAAAACATTTATTTTAGAAAAATTGGCAGAATTCAATGTCGGATCGTGGGTTATTTTTGAAATTTTAGAGAGTGATGGTATTGAAAACTACGAAGCTATTGCCTCCTTTATTGATGACGTCAAAGCATACGGCGCTAAAATTGCCATTGACGATTTTGGCTCAGGATACTCTAATTTTGAACGCCTCAATGAACTGCGTGTTGATTACATCAAAATTGATGGAAGTTTGATTAAAAATATTGACCGAAACGAAGATACAAAAATTATCGTCAAAAATATTGTCAATTTTGCAAAAGAGCTTGGAATTAGTACAATTGCAGAGTATGTACACTCCGCAGAAGTTCTTCAATGTGTCAAAGAAATAGGCGTCGATTATGCTCAAGGCTACTACATTGGTAAACCCTCTTCACGCATTGTATCAACCCATTAAAATAAACTCCACATACGTTTCATAAAGCCTAAAAAATATTTTCATCACATCTTTACATGTAAAGATAAAATGTCACCTTTTTTCTGCTTTTTACGCAAGTTTGTGCTACAATTTAATTGCTTCGGATATAAAGGAGGAAAGTGGCTTATGCGTGCGCTCTTCTGCTCTTTTGCTTTTGCCTTAACGCTCTTTGCAAATACTACTCAAGAAGCTATTTCCCTTCAACTTGCATGGCTACACCAATTTCAATCTGCTGGTTTTTATGTTGCTCTAGAAAAAGGCTTCTATCAAGAAGAAAACCTCAACGTCACCCTTAAAGAGTACGACACCAATACCCAACCCACACACGATGTCATTATAGGAAAAAGCACCTATGGCGTGCTCAATGGCTCCTCCTTATTTCTCGATAGAGAAAATCAAAAACCTGTCGTAGCTCTTATGGCGCTTTTTCAAAGTGACCCTTCGGTACTCATTAGTACAAACCCTTCCATCAAAAGTCCTAAAGATTTAAAATATAAACACATTTTTATGTCTGAGGATGATTATCGCTCAGTTGGTATGTTATCGATGCTTATGAGTTATGACATTAAAAGAGGAGATCTCTTTTTAAAAGCACATTCGCTCAAATTGGAAGAT
>RZYK01000410.1 GCA_009930355.1 Campylobacterota bacterium
CTCCTATAAAAAGTCAACAGCAAACCTAATTCTGCTAACTATATTGCTAATTTTATTAATCTATAGGAGTAGTTATTTATGCTCCTATGATTTCATCCACAGTAAGACTATGTCCTACTGCTTTTATCATTAGAGAAGGATTGAATTCTTCTCTTCTACTCAGCATCACAAAAACTATCCTTGCCAGTTTTCTTGATGTTGCGATTATTGATTTACCAGAACCTTTGGTTTCTTTCATATTTTGATAATTAACCAAAAGTCTCCATTCTCCGGTTTTCTTTGTATTTCTCAATAAGCCCATACACATTTGAACAAAAGATGTTCTTAGCTCTACTGGCCCATGTTTTGTTATATGCCCAATATGCTCTGTTTTATTAGAGCTATGAATATAAGGCGTTAAACCTGCATAAGAACAAAATCTCTTATAATCACCTTCAAATCTATCCAAATCTTTTGTGTAACAGGATATTGTTGCAGCTGTTACAAAACCAACACCAGGTATTGTATTTAACAACTCATAATCCTCATCATCGGCTACTAATTCCTTGATATACTTCTCAAGATCATTGACACTTACTATAAGAGAATCTAAAATTGTAAACATCTCTTTTAGAGATGCGACAACTGTCTTTGTATAAGGGTCTTGTCCGAGGCTATCTACAAGCGCTTGTCGCTTTTTTTTACTTTGAAGCTGAGCACTCTTTGTAACCTCACCATGACCTAAAAGCATCCCATGAACTTGATTCTTTATTTTAACTTCAGTGGAAACTAATATTGATCGTGTTTTTAATAGTCGTCTTATTTCTTCTTCTCTTTCATCACATAAATGTGATTCAGGCAACATATCTTTGGACAAATAATAAGCTAATTCTGCAGCATCATGTTTGTCTGTCTTTTTAGTGCTTTTTGAAATAAGTTCAAATCTATTAGTATTAACTACTACGACCCTAAAAAACTCTCTAATCATCATATTTCTGAAAAATCTAGCATTACAAGTTGCTTCAATAGCTAAAGCAATAGTACAGTCTCTTTCTTTTTCGAAATCATGCATATTTTTAATAAAGGCCTGATAGCCTTCTTTTTTAGTTTCATACTGTCTTTCAAGTAATATCTCACCATCTGATGATATTACACAAACAGTAAACTGTGTTTTGTGTAAATCAATTCCTACGCTTAATTCTGATAAAACCGTAACTTTTTGCATACTTGCCTTCCTTTTTATTCGATTTAACAAGTTAGCATCTGTTAGGTCTGTAATCTACAGAACCAATCTCCTATTCGGCCTCATTTACCATTACTGATAAGGACCACTGAATGATTCGA
>RZYK01000006.1 GCA_009930355.1 Campylobacterota bacterium
AATATTGTCAAGGATAATAAAGATTTACTCAATATTATCGCTGTACTCAGTGCCTACACTCAAAAAGAGTTAGGGCTTATGTGCGAAAGTTGAGTAATAAATATAAAAAAATTTATGCAAAAAATAATAAATTTTTTGATGGTAATTTAACTTATTATTCAATACCTTATGGCGAAAAATCATTAATATTTATTTATGACAGTAATAATACAAAAGTTATGTCTGCATACGTAGATATTGATGAATTAACAAGTGAAATAAAAAAAATATACGACATTGGATATATTGATATAAAAAAATAGAAGGGTAAGTTAACGCCTTGAAAGATAATAAAAATCTTTACATGTAACCTCCTCTTTTTTCTTCCTTCTAACCTTCCCTGTGGTAGAGTGTGCGTGAAATTTTTAAGGAAAAATCATGCGTTATTTAGTGGCGGTTACGTTTATTTGGGCGTTTTCATTTAGTTTTATTGGCGAGTTTTTAGCAGGCTCTTTGGATAACTATTTTGCGGTACTCATTCGTGTTTGTATCGCTTCGCTTATCTTTTTACCGCTCACCCGTTTTCGTGGCGTTCCAAAAACCTTAGCACTGAAAATTATGCTCATTGGTAGCATTCAAATCGGGCTCATGTACCTCTTTTTCTACCACTCTTTTGGCTACCTCAGTGTCCCTGAGGTGATTTTATTTACCATTTTTACCCCTATGTATGTCACCCTTGTGTATGATGGCTTAAAAATGCAATTCAAACCCCTCTACCTCATCAGTACGGGTGTGGCGGTTTTGGGGGCGTATATCATTCGCTACCATGCCATCAGTGCGGAGTTTATCACAGGATTTTTACTGGTTCAAGGCGCCAATCTCTCCTTTGCCATCGGACAAAGTGGGTATAAAAAGGTGATGGAGTCTTACCCGAATCTCTCTCAAAAAGAGGTGTTTGGCTACTTTCATTTTGGCGCACTCATCATCAGCCTTCTTGCCTTTGCACTCTTTGCCAACCCCGAAAAACTCTCCCCCTCTTTGCTTCAATGGGGCGTTTTACTCTGGCTAGGCTGTGTTGCCTCAGGTCTGGGCTATTTTTGGTGGAATAAAGGAGCGTGTGAGGTAGATGCGGGCGTGCTTGCCATTATGAACAACGCCTTAGTTCCCGTAGGACTCTTGATGAATCTTCTTTTATGGGGAAGCAAAACCAATCTTCCCTTACTGGGAATAGGCAGTGTGGTCATTGGATTTTCGCTCTGGTTACACCACGTTTTTATGCGCTCCTACGAAAGGCGCAAGCGTTTCTAATGCTTTACATGTAAACCCTTGAATATGCTAAAATACCTTGACGTTTCTCTTGTGTGAGCATATTGTATGACAAAGGTCTTTCATGAACCACGTTTCACGCTTTTTCAACGCTATTTTAGACTCCATTAGCGAGCAGATGGCGGTGATTGATTTGGAAGGAAACATTGTTTTTGTCAATCAAAGCTGGGTTGATTTTAGCCTCCATAACGATGCCAACCCCATCGACTGGGACCATGTCAATTACTTGCATATTTGCGAACATGCCGCACTCAATGGCGATATCAGTGCGATGAAAGCCCTTAAAGGGATTCAAAAAGTCATTCACTCAGAAGAGGCAACCTTTTATCTGGAGTATCCCTGCCACAGTCCCACACAAAAACGCTGGTTTATGATGCGAGTAACCCCGCTACGCTCCTTTGAAGAGCGTTATGTGGTGATTTCGCACCAAAACATTACCGAGCGTAAACTCGCCGAAGAGGCTATTTTGAATCTCTCCAAAATAGACGGTCTGACCAAACTTCCCAATTACCGAGCCTTCACACACTTTCTATCGAACGAATGGAAGCGGGCGATGCGTACGCATACCCCCATTAGCATGGCTATGATAGACATTGACTATTTTAAATACATCAACGACACCTACGGACATCTCACAGGCGATGAGTACCTTCGTAAAATTGCCCGTATGCTCAAACGCACCGTTCATCGACCAAGCGACCTCTGCGCACGCTATGGAGGGGAAGAGTTTGCCATTGTTTTGGGAAACACACCCTCCACACATGCCATTGCGATGATGGAAAACTGCTTAGAAAAAGCACGAGCCCTGAAGCTTCCTAACCCACAATCCCCTATTATGCCCATTACAACGCTGAGCATTGGGCTGATTAGCATCTATCCAGAACCGAGTATGAGTGAAAAAGCGTTTATTCAAAAGGCAGATGAACTCTTATATCTCGCAAAAAAACAAGGACGAAACCAACTCGTTTATGAGGCATAATATTTTTACATGTAAAGATTTTTATTATTTTATTTTATCGTCACATTGCTATCAAAAAAATTTGCCCCTATTTTAATCTTGACTATTTTAATAATTTTACTTGACATTATTCAAAAATAGCGCTATGATTCTGAAAATTTTAAAGGAGGCACTATGCTGGAACAGAAAAAACGTAGTATTGTGAAAGCTATCTCATGGAGAACACTTGGGACAGTTGATACAATGATTATTAGTTTTATCGTCACAGGAAGTCCTTTGGCAGCTGTTTCCATTGGTGCTTTTGAACTCATAACCAAAACAGCTTTGTACTATTTTCACGAACGTGCATGGAATAAAATTGATTTTGGCAGAGAAAAAGAACAACCAGAGTATCAAATATGAATCACAGCTATGAACTTAAAATTACCGAAGCGTTGCATATGCTTCACACGTTAATTGGTGAAAAAAATCTCAACGTCACGTTGGCATTTAGCCATCAAAGTGAAGATGCGATTGCCCTCTCTTTAGCGCAAAAAGCGGGCATTACCTTTGATGTCTTTACGCTTGATACCCACAAACTTTTTGAAGAGTCTCTACGCTATGAAAAAGAGATAGAAACTTTTTTTGGTATCACGATTGAACGCTTTAGCGCAGAGGATGCAACCATTAAAGCCCTAGAAGAGAAGGTAGGAGAATATGGCATTTTCGATGACATTGCGCTGAGAAAAGAGTGTTGTCACGTACGCAAAATTCTTCCTTTAAAAGAGGCGTTAAAAGGGTTTCAAGGCTGGATAAGTGGCATTCGAAGTGCCCAGTCCATCACCCGAGCCAATACCCCTTTGATGGAGTACGATGAAAATTTTAAGCTCTTAAAATTCAATCCTTTGGCACACTTTAGCGATGAAGATGTGGAGCGTTACATGAAAGAGCACACCATCCCAAAAAATGCTTTGTACGCCAAAGGCTTTAAAAGCATCGGCTGTAAACCCTGTACCAGAGCGGTTAGAGAGGATGAAGATATCAGAGCGGGACGTTGGTGGTGGGAAAACCCTGAACATAAAGAGTGCGGATTGCATTTACATAAAAGTTAATTCTGCCTCAAAGAGGCAAGCTTTAGTGGCACAGCGCCTAGCGTAGCATGATAAGCTTTGCTTTGAATGCGTGTTAAAAATCAAAATGCGAAGCGTGGGCACTCTGCCGAAGAGAACTCAGCGTTAGCGTAGCCAAAAGGAGCTTTGCTCTGTTGGCGTTATCAAAAAAGAGGATATAAGATGAACCATTTAGACAGACTCGAAGCACAGAGTGTTTACATTTTACGAGAAGCGTATCGAAGCTTCCCAAATCTTGCCATGCTTTGGAGCATCGGCAAAGATAGCACCGTACTTTTATGGTTGACACGAAAAGCATTTTTTGGACACGTTCCCTACCCGTTGGTGCACATTGACACGGCGTTTAAAGTGCCTGAGATGATTCGGTACCGTGATGAAATTGCCGTACAATGGGATTTAAACTTGGTCGTGGGACAAAATAAAGAAGCCCTAGCCAAAGGCGAAACGTTTGTGAACGGATTAGACCGCCTTAGTTGCTGTAAAAAACTCAAAAGCGACGCACTCAAGTACACGTTAGATGGCACATGGGCAAGGCGTAAATGGAACCCGTATAAAAAAGAGTGGGAAGAAGAGCTTAACGGGGCACCTTACACAGGCGTTATCGTAGGTGTACGAGCCGATGAAGAGGGAAGCAGGTCTAAAGAGCGTGTTTTCTCCGCCAGAGATGAGAAGAGCGAATGGGATGCGAGCACGCAACCACCAGAGCTTTGGAATCAGTACAAAACGGACTTTGCACCAGGAACGCACGTGCGCATTCACCCGCTGTTAGAGTGGACGGAGCTCAATATTTGGGAGTACATTCAAAGGGAAAACATTCCTATTATTGATTTGTATTTTAACAAAGGAGACGGCAAACGTTACCGCTCTTTGGGCTGTTTTCCGTGTACCGCTCCTGTGGATTCTGAGGCAACAAATCCAAAAGAGATTATCGAAGAGCTTACCAGTGGTAAGTTTAAAGACATTGCGGAGCGCTCAGGTCGTGCACAAGATAAAGATGGCGGTGGAACGCTAGAAGCCCTTAGGAAAGAAGGATATATGTAATGCAAAGACTTAATATTGTCATCACAGGCCATGTGGATCATGGCAAAAGTACACTCATCGGACGGCTTCTTGCCGACACCGATTCATTGCCACAAGGCAAGTTGGAGAGTGTGAAAAAGATGTGTGAAAACAACGCTCGTCCTTTCGAGTACGCCTTCTTGCTTGACGCCTTAGCCGATGAGCAAAAACAGGGCATTACCATTGACAGTGCACGTGTCTTTTTTCAGAGTCAAAAACGAGAGTACATCATCATCGACGCACCTGGGCACATCGAATTTTTGAAAAATATGATTAGCGGTGCTTCACGTGCGGAGGCAGCTTTGCTTCTTATTGATGCTAAAGAAGGTGTGGCGGAGAATTCCAAACGCCATGGTATGTTGCTCTCCCTTTTAGGCATCAAGCAAATTGCCGTTGTGGTCAATAAGATGGATTTGGTAGACTTTAGCGAAATTGCTTTTACCAAACTCAAAATGGAGTACACCGAATATTTAGAAACGCTTGGTGTTAAGGCGGAGATTTTTATCCCTATCAGCGCTCGTGGTGGCGTGAACTTGATTGAACATGCTCCGCAAACACCGTGGTATAAAGGCAAAACGGTTCTTGAAGTGTTAGACAGCTTTGAAAGCATTGAAGAAAAAGAGGCAGAGCACTTTAGAATGCCCCTGCAAGATGTGTACAAATTTACACGGGATAACGATGATAGGCGCATTTACGCAGGAACAATCACCAATGGTGAATTACATGTAAACGATGAAGTCATTTTTTACCCCTCACTCAAACGCTCACGTGTGGCAAGCATCGAGAGCTTTAACACATCCGTTAAAACAAGCGTTAAAGAGAGCGAAGCGGTTGGTTTTACGCTTCAAACGCAAATCTATGTTAGAAATGGCGAAGTGGTCGCCAGAGCGGATGAGAGTGCGCCAAAAGTGAGCAATCGTTTTGAAGCCAATCTTTTTTGGCTAGGGGCACGACCGTTGGAGCTCAATAAGCCCTATAAAATCAAGATAGGCTCAGCACAGAGCACCATTTATCTTGAAGAGATTAAACGGGTGATTGATGGCGACACACTCGATAGCGATGATGAACCCCATGTCTCACGCCATGAAGCAGCGTGTGTCATTTTTAGGGTGCATGACCTTTTAGCGATGGAGCTTTTTAGTGAGAACCAAAAACTAGGGCGTTTTGTTATCGTCGATGAGTATGACATCGCAGGCGGTGGCATCATCACGGAAGTGTTAGAGCAGTACACCACACGTCGCACAAAAGCAATAAGCGTAAATTCTGTTTTGGTTGACAAAGCAGGCGAAAGTGCGGAGTTTGAAGAAGAACTTTTTGCGCTTTTAAGAAAGCATTTTCCACATCAATTTAACTAAGGATAGTCTATGAAACTTACAATAAACGGCGATGCAAAAGAGATTAAGGATGGCGTTAGCTTGCCAGAGCTTTTAGTGATTGAAAATGTTGAACAACCCGACATGGTATCCGTACAACTTAACGATGAATTTGTACGTCAAGACGAACACAAAAGCGTTGTTTTAAAAGAGGGTGATGAGATTAACTTTTTATACTTTATGGGAGGTGGCGCGTGAGAGAGTTTAGCGATGAGGAATTAGAGCGTTATTCACGCCATATCATCCTTCAAGATGTGGGAATAGAGGGGCAAGAGAAGATTGCCAACGCTAAAGTTTTGGTGATTGGTGCGGGCGGACTTGGCTCTCCTGTGGCACTCTACTTAGCCGCTGCGGGTGTGGGAGAAATCGGTATCGTCGATGGCGATGTGGTGGATTTAAGCAATCTTCAGCGTCAAGTCATTCACACCACAGCCGATGTCAGTGTGCCCAAAGTGCTCTCCGCCAAAGCAAAGATGGAAGCGATTAACCCCAACATCAAGGTCACGGTTTATCAAAAGTTTTTAGATGCGTCGAACATCTTAGACATCGTTAAAGGCTATGATTTTGTCATCGATGGAACGGACAATTTTTCATCCAAGTTTTTAATCAACGATGCGTGTATTTTGGCAAACGTGCCCTACTCTCACGGCGGTATTTTGCGTTTTGGTGGACAAACCATGACCATCAAGCCTAATGAGAGTGCATGTTATGCGTGTGTGTTCGATAGCCCACCACCTACTAATGCCATCCCAACGTGTTCGAGTGCGGGCATTTTAGGAGCGGTTGCGGGAATGCTTGGAACCATTCAAGCCGCAGAAGCGCTCAAATACATCGTGGGTGTGGGTGAACCACTCTACAACAGGCTCTTAACGTTTGATGCCAAAACGATGAACTTTAGAAATGTGAATTTTAAGAAAAACCCGAAATGTAGGGTATGCGGTGAGCATGGCATCACCGAAATTAAAGACTACGAAGCCGTGGTCTGTGAGGCAAAATTATGATAAAAATTCCACAAAGTGCGTACAACGAGATGGTTCTCCACGCACTCAAAGACACCCCCATTGAAGCGTGTGGTTACCTTGCAGGAATTAATGGTGAAGTAAAGTATGCGATTCCGATGAGAAACACCGATGAGAGCAACGAACACTTTAGCTTTGACCCACAGGAGCAGTTTGACGTCTTTAAAAAGACGCAAAAAGAGGGGCTTCGCTTAATTGGTGTGTACCATTCACACCCTGAAACCCCAGCACGTCCGAGCGAGGAAGATATTCGCTTGGCGTATGACCCCAATGTGAGTTATGTCATTATCTCACTGGCAGGCATTGAGCCTGATGTGAAGTCATTTTTGATTAAAAATAAAACAGTTGAAATTGAAGAAATTGAGGTGATTGCTGATTAAGCAATCCCTTTTACATGTAACAACAAGGAGTTACACTTATGAGCAGATATGAAATCCCCCAAATGGTCTACGATGACCTCAAAGTTTTTAAAAAAAACCATGCCGATTTTTTGGCAGGCACATTGGATGAGCTGACCTTTAAAACGATGCGTGTTCCTTTTGGCGTGTATGAGCAACGTGCTGACAATACCTTTATGGTGCGTATTAAACTGGCTGGGGGCATCTTAACCCCAACGCAACTTTTAACCCTTGCCGACTTAGCCCAAAAATACGCCCATGAAGCCATTCACATCACCACCCGTGGTGGCGCACAGCTGCATTATGTCAAAATCGAAGATATTATCAGTATTATCGAAACCTTGCACAGCATTGACTTAAGCGGTCGTGGCGGTGGAGGCAATACCGTGCGCAATGTGATGGCTGACCCACTTGCTGGCACAGCGCAAGATGAAGTGTTTGACGTTTCACCGTATGCCCTTGCCATGACCTCTAAGATGTTAGAGCAAAAAGATTCCTTTGCACTTCCTAGAAAGTTTAAAATCACGTTTAGTGGCTCTGAGGCGGACAGAGGGTACGCCACCATTCATGATGTTGGCTTTATTGCCAAAATTCAAGATGGCGTGAAAGGCTTTAAACTCTTCACCGCTGGGGGTATGGGTGCAAAGTCTCGTTTGGGTACTCTTTTGCGTGATTTCGTACCTGACACGGAGGTCTTTTTATACGCACAAGCTATCAAACAAGTGTTTGATCAAAACGGTAACCGCAAAAACAAACATGCCGCACGCCTTCGCTTTTTATTTGAAGATTTGGGACTAACGGAGTTTAACAAACTTTTAGAAGTTGAGCTAAACGACCTTAGAGCTAAGAATGATTGGGAAATGCCTGTTGTGGAGATTGAGCGCACCGTGGGTGACACGACGCATGAGCCTTTCGTTGTTCCTCAGAGCATTTCAAAATGGTGGAACCGCTACGTGTATGCCCAAAAACAAGCAGGGCTTTATGGTTGTAAAGTGCCCGTGCATTTAGGGGATATTCACTTTGAAAACGCCCGTGCTTTAGCCAATGCCCTCCTTCCCTTTGGTGAAGATGTGCTTCGTTTTACGGGAGACCAAAACCTTTACATACGAAACCTCACCGCTCCACAAATGGCAAGTTTGCATGACATCTTGCAACACTTCTCCAAAGATGTGGCAAAACCAACTCTTTTTGGGGACATGGTGGCGTGTACAGGTGCGGCAACGTGTCAGTTAGGTATTGCACGTCCTCGTGGTGCGGTGGATGCGATTCAAAAACGTCTGAACAAGCTCTTAGATGAGCGTGATTATGATGCCCTTCAAGGCTTTAAAATTCACCTCTCAGGATGCCCTAACAGTTGTGGAAAACACCTCATTGGCGATCTTGGATTTTTCGGAAAAGTCCAACGCAATGAAGGTTACTCCTACCCAGCGTACAATGTTGTCGCAGGCTCCAGAACCTCAGGAGATGGCAGTGTTTACGCTCAAAAAGCAGGCGATGTGGCAGCGTTTCATGTCCCTGCATTTGTGGAAGAGGTGTTAGATACATGGCTTTTACATGTAAAAGCGTATAAGAGTTTTGCCGACTGGGTAGACGATGGTGGTCTTGCGGTTATTACCGAAATCAGTAAAAAATACGTCGATATTCCATCCTTCAAAGAGGATAAAAACCCTTACTTTGACTACGATGCGGTAGAGCTTTTCTCACTTAAAGGTCGTGGAACAGGTGAGTGTAGTGCGGGTATGTATGACCTCATTGAAGCGGATAAGAAAGCACTCAAAGAGGCGTTAGAGAAAGAAGAGAAAGACTTTGAACTCATTCGTCTTTTAAGCGCTCGTATGTTGCTCGTCACACGTGGAGAAGATGCCAGAGATAAAGCAGGGGTTTTAAAAGCCTTTAAACAGCATTTTATCGACACCACGCTGCTTAATGCCTACTTTGGAACCATGCTAGAGGGTGATGCCGATGAGAAGTCAATCGAACTTGCCGAAGAGGTCATTAAACTCTACGAAACGATGGACAACACGCTTAAATTTGCCAAAGAGAAAGAGTTAGCAGTAAGTGCGCAGGCACAGCCTGAAACATCCGCACACTTTAAAGACTTAAGCGGTGTGGCATGTCCGATGAACTTTGTGAAAACTAAAATGGAACTTGCCAAAATAAAAAGCGGTGAAGTGTTAGAGATTTTACTCGACGATGGCGCTCCGATAGATAATGTGCCAAAATCAGTCGCAAGCGAAGGGCACACCGTTGAGGCGACGACCAAAGAGGGCAAGGGCTGGCGTGTAAGGATTGTGAAAAAATGAAAACGCTTGGCATCGCACTGAAACCCAAAAAAACGCTTCTTATTGGTGCGGGTAAAGTAGCGGCGCAGAAGTCTAAAGTATTGGATAGTCTGGATTTTCCACACGACATCATTGCGCAAGAGGTTTTGGACGACTACTTTGCATCCAAAACCTTTACATGTAAAGCATTTGAGGATGCTGACGCCATAGGTTATGAGGTGATTATTGATGCAACAGGCAATGAGAGCGTGAGCCAGCGTTTGGTTGCACTCAAACCACTTCATCACTTTTGGCTCAATGTCGTAGATGTGCCAGAGTTGTGCGACTTTTACTTTAGCGCACTGACCCAAAGAGATGAGATTCAAGTTGCTATCAGCAGTGGTGGCAGTTCACCCAGTTTAGCGCAAGTGATTCGTGATA
Organism: Campylobacterota bacterium; assembly: GCA_009930355.1. GTDB lineage: Bacteria > Campylobacterota > Campylobacteria > Campylobacterales > Sulfurospirillaceae > Sulfurospirillum. The sequence goes on from RZYK01000006.1 coordinate 9,924, forward strand.
AAGTAGAGCGTATTTTACCCCGTAATCTAGGCTCCTTGATTGAGCGCCTCAAAGAGGAGCGTCAAAAACCTGAGCGTGATTTGGCAAGGCTTCGTGGCATTGCCAAAGAGGGTGTGGGCAAAGTGTTTCTCATCGGATGTGGCACAGGCTACGTGGGCAATCTCACCTTAGATGCGCTCAGTGCCTTTGAACTGCTCGATGTTGCCCTTGTAGATGCGTTGGTCTCAGAGGAGATTCGCGCCCTCATTCCGCTTACATGTAAAGTGGTTGATGTCAGCAAAAAGAAGGGGTTTCACTCTAAAAGTCAAGAGGAAATTAACGCTCTTTTGGTCGGATATGCCAAAGAGGGTTTGGTTGTTGGACGGCTTAAAGGGGGTGACCCGCTTTTGTTTGGACGTTTGGGCGAAGAAAAACAGACGCTTAAAGAACATGGCATTGAGTGTGAAGTCATCAATGGGGTGAGTTCCGCCTTTCGCTCCTGCACGGTTTCTGGCATTGTGCCCACTATTCGAGACATCTCTAAAGGGGTGAGCATCGTCTCAGCGCACCTTAGGGAAACCTTGTTTAACGATGAGTGGATTCCTCTCATTGCACAGCCTTTGCACACCGTGATTGTTTTAATGGCGCACAGTTTTGCGAAAAGAATTGAAGAGGCGATTGCCAAAGAGGGCATTGATGCGAACACGCCTGCGGCGTTTGTCTCCAACATTGACCTTCCAAATCAAATTACCATTGTGGGAACTGTGGGAAAATTGGATAAAATGAGTGCTTTATGTTCAGCACCCGCTGTCCTCATCATTGGGGAGTGTGCTTCACCAAAGAACATTATTCCCGCTTCCAATAGCGGTAAAATTATTTACATGTAAAGAGGATTTTATGGGATTTACCACCAAAGCATTGCACAGCAAACCTGCACACAAAGACACTTACGGCGCAATGCGTTTTCCTATTTATCAAAGTGCTGCGTTTGAGTTTGACCACGCCGAAGATTTAGAAGCAGTGTTTAAGGGACAAAAGATGGGGCATGTCTATACACGCTCCTCCAACCCTTCCATAGAAGCGTTAGAACTTCAAATCAAAGCCATCAGTGGCGCGTTTGGTGTTTTAGCTACCGCAACGGGTATGGCTGCCATTTCCAATCTGCTCTTTGCGCTTTTGAAAAGTGGCGACAATATCATCACGACACAGTATCTTTTTGGCAATACCCTCTCACTTTTCCAAACACTTTTCAGTGATTTTGGTGTGGAAGTGCGCTTTGTAGATGTGAATAATATCGAGGAAATCCGTGCAAATATCGATGAAAAGAGTCGCCTTCTTTTTTGCGAGAGTGTAAGTAATCCTCAGCTTATCGTGCCTGATTTTCGTGCCATCAAAGCGGTTTTGAGTGAACACCATGTGCCTCTTGTTGTCGATACCACGATGACACCGTGGAACATTTTTGATGCGAAAAAACATGGCGTGGATGTGGAGATTATCTCAGCCACCAAATACATCTCAGGCGGTGGACACGTTCTTGGAGGACTTATTGTCGATAATGGAACGTTTGAGTGGCAACACCATGCAAATTTAGCGCCTTATTGTAAAAAATTTGGTCCCAATGCGTTTATCGCACGCTTGCGTAAAGAGACCTTTCGCAATTTAGGCGCAACCCTTACCGCTCAAAGTGCAGCACTCCTCTCTTTGGGTCTGGAAACACTGGATTTGCGAGTGAAGCGAAGTTGCGAAAACGCCCTTGTGGTTGCCAAACATTTGCAAACCAAAAGCGAGGTTTGCCATGTCGATTATCCTCTTTTAGAAACTTCTCGCTCCTATGAGAATGCTTCTAAACAGTTTAGTGGAGGTGGGGCGATTGTCACGTTTAGTTTAGCCGATAAAAAAAATGCTTATGCCTTTTTAAACAAACTCAAACTGATTCGCAGAGGGACGAACATTCAAGATAACAAATCTTTGGCGATTGCGCCGTACCATACGATTTATGCAGAGTACCCTGAAGAGCAACGCCTGGCATACGAACTCAATGAGGGGATGATACGTCTCTCTGTGGGTATTGAAGATGTGGAAGATTTGCTGGAAGATATTGACCAAGCGCTCTTTGTGGAAACGCTTGAACCCATGGCAAGTGAACCTGAAAAATCCTACGCCTTTGATGTATAAGGTGCTCTTTTAAGAGCCAACACGAAACGTAAAGACTTTTACTCTTTAGACGTCGGTTTTAAGCGTAGCGTGGGCTCACTGCCGAAGTGAACTCAGTGTTAACGTAGCTTTTGAAGCTTTGCTTTAAAAGCGTGTCAAAATAAAAATAAAAAGAGATATAACTATGAAAATTGCACTACTAATGAGCGGAGGAATTGATTCAAGCTACTCCGCTTATTTACTCAAAGAAGAAGGTCATGAAGTGGTGGGGATTTACCTCAAACTCCATGACGATGAGAAAAAACACAGCGTAAATATCGCTAACATCGAAAAAGTAAGCCACTATTTAGGCATTCAAACCCATATTATTGATGCGAAAGCCCTTTTCAAAGAGCACGTCTATGACTACTTTGTGCGCTCTTATGAGCAAGGACTAACACCCAATCCGTGTGCGTTTTGTAACCCTAAGATGAAATTTGGCTTTGCCTTTGAGAAAGCCATAGAATTTGGCTGTGAAAAAATTGCCACGGGGCATTATGCCAGAGTGAAAGATGGACATATTCAAGAAGCTTCAGACATGAGCAAAGACCAGAGTTACTTTCTTTTTGGATTGAAAAAAGAGGTGATTGAAAAAATCATTTTCCCACTAGGCGAGATGAAAAAAGAGGATATCAAACCCATCGCTCTAGCAAAACTGCCATGGCTTGGAAGTTTAGAAACCTACAAAGAGTCTCAAGAAATTTGCTTTGTCACCGACACCTACATCGACATCCTCAAAAAGCACCTGAGCGTGGATCAAAAAGGGGTGGTAAAAGATACCAGCGGAAAAGTGATTGGAGAGCATAAAGGTTACATGCACTACACCATTGGAAAGAGAAAAGGACTTACCATTAATGGTGCGCATGATCCGCATTTTGTGGTAGGCATTGACGCCAAAACAAACACCGTGATTGCAGGCAAAAAAGAGGAACTTCTACAAAAACGTGTGGTGGCGCAAAACTTCTCCTTAAGTGAGGACTTTAAAGAGGGTAGCTATGGTGTCAAAGTACGCTACCGAAGCCCGCAAGTCAAAGCGCATGTCAAAATCGAGGGTGAGAAAATCATCGCTGAACTTGAAGAGGGTGTCTACGGACTCGCCAGCGGTCAAGCCCTTGTCGTCTATCAAGAGGATTTAGTCTTGGGTGGTGGCTGGATAGAGGCGTAAGAAGCTTATTTTTGTAGCGTTACATGTAACGCTACAAAATGCCTACCTAAGCAACAACAACTTAGTCTTTGCCTGCTTTTTTCGCCGCATAAAGAGCATTGTCTACTTTGTGAACCAATCCATCTTGGCTCTCCAAATGATGAAACATACCCACACCGATACTCACACTCAACGCTCTGCCTAAAATGCCTTGTAACACTTCATCTTTTTTGATGCACTCACAAAAAGTCTGGGCAATCTCCTCCGCAGTTTCAATGGACACTCCCACCAATAAAATCGCAAATTCTTCACCACCCCAGCGTGCCACAATATCTGATGAACGCACATTTTCCTTTAAAAGATGCGCTACTCGCACTAAAACTTCATCCCCAACCAAATGCCCAAACGTGTCATTAACCTCTTTAAAATCATCCACATCAATAAGAATCAATGCCAAAGATGTATTTTTATGATGCAATTTAGATAGTCTCTCAAATTGCTCATTAAACTCTCTACGGTTGCACAACTTTGTGAGCGCATCTTCACTTGCCAATTGTACCAACTGTTTTTGATAAATATTAATCGTATAGAGAATAATTGCAATCACCAAAAAAGTGACCAAAAGCGACATGATAAGATTGAGATAAAAGGTCTTTTGAATCTCGTTTAAATACTCTTTTTTATTGATTTCCACAAAAAGGTGGAGTTTGAGCTTGTCGATGTATTTGGTATTTAAAAGGTATTCGCCCTCTTTATCCTTGTACTCAAATTGGGTCTGTTTTCCACTAAAAATCGCCTCTTTGAGTTTACTCAGCCCCTCAATATTGGCGATATTTCCTCGTTTATTGAGCCCTTGTGAGTAGAGCATCAGCTCCCCTTTGGTGTCAATAAAATAGACATCGTATTTGTATTTACTCTTAAAAGAGTTGAGCATCTCCTCAATGTTTAAGAGTTTCACACCCACACCCGTAGCGCCAATCATCTCATTTTTATAATTCATCACTTTGTAGTTAATAAACATAATGAGTGTATCGCTTAGATGGGCATTGTAGTCCAAATTAATCTCATACGGTTCTGCTTGATTTTTAAAACGAAAATACCACGCATCCGCACTGTTTTGCTCATTGACCACATCAATCAAACCCCGAGGATGGTAATAATTTTTCGTCAAATCGGAGACTAAAAATGTAGTAAAAATGTCATATTTTTGTTGAATTTCGGTGAGATAGCGCACGATGCCATTCATATCGCCTTCACCTTCCATAATCCAATCCCACATAAAAGTATCGTGTGCCATTAAGGAAGAGACCAAAAGAGGCTCAATCATGCGTTGCTGAATCTCGGTATAGATATTATCCACCGAAAGAGGCAAAGAGGTGTTTTGGAGTTGCGCTTACGTCTCATTGACGCTTCTGATATAGTTAAACAACGACCCTAAAATCGAAACACCCAACAACAAACCCGCAATAACTGCAACCACTTTTATTTTTAACCGCATAAGGCACTCCTTAGAATGCACGATTATAACACAAAATGATTTTACAACAACGCCACAATTTCCTCAGCACTTAGAAGTTTTCCACTGCTTAACACCTTGCCATCGACCACCAACGCAGGCGTAGACGTGACACCATAATTCATAATCTGCATAATGTCTTCCACTTTCACAATTTCTGCAAAAATCCCTTTTTGCGCTACCGCTTTTTTAGCGTTTTCATACAAGAAGATACACTTCGCACACCCTGTTCCCAAAATTTCGATTTTCATTTTTTCTCCTTTAAGATTTTAAGTTCATCCATATACTCTTTGGCATTCTCACCCCGCAAAAAATCAGCCGTTTTCAAAAGCCCATCGTTTAAATAGACTGCCTGATAGCCCTTGAGGGTTAAATAAAGCCGTGCCATATTGGAGCGGTCGTTGTGCGGACATGCCGTAATGATGAGTTTATCTTTGGGCAGTTCCTGATAGCGTTTGGGAAGTTCATTCAGTGGGATGTTGAGCGAGCCTGCAATATGCCATGCCGCATACTCCTCTTTAAAACGAATATCCACCAACACCGCTTTTCCCTCTTCCACAAGGGCTAGCATATCGGGTGTTCTGATTTTCATCGCACTGCGCTCTTGATAATCAAAGCCTTGCAAATAGGCATCAAAACTCATCTCTTTAGGCGCTTGCGCTTGCAAAAGTCCTACCAATACACACAAAACTCCAAGAATTTTTCTCATGTTTTATCCTTATAAAATCGCATTAAAAACATAGCCCACCAACAAAATACCAAACCCAACAATGCCAAAAAAGAGACCAATAAGCTTTACATGTAAAATGCGTTTGAGTATCATCGCCTCAGGCAAAGAGAGGGCGGTAACTGCCATCATAAAGCTTAGCGCACTGCCCAAAAGCATCCCTTTGCTGGTTAAAACTTCAATCAAAGGCATTACCCCTGCAGCATTTGAGTACATGGGAATGCCAAGCAGAACCGCCAAAGGCACCGCATACCACGCATCACCACCCGCATAGCGTGCAATAAAATCCGCAGGAATATAGCCGTGAATAAACGCCCCAATACCTACACCAACGAGCACATAGAGATAAATTTTTATGAAAATATCTTTGGTATAGACCCACGCATCTTTGATACGCTTCGTTACATGTAAACGAATTTCCACATCCTCCAAATCCCCACTCATAGGCGTTACAGGAATGAGGACGTATTTTTCTAGCTTGCATTTTCCAATGATAAATCCCCCTAAAATCGCCACCAAAAGACCAAACCCAATGTAAATGGCTGTGACTTTCCAGCCAAAAAGCCCAAAAAGCATCGCAATGGCAATTTCATTATTGAGCGGTGCTGAAATCAAAAAGCTAAAAGTAATGCCCATAGGAATACGCGCTTGCATAAAACCTAAAAACAAAGGAATCGCCGAACAACTGCAAAACGGGGTAATAATGCCAAAAAGTGCGGCTAAGACATTGCCACTCAACTCACTTTTGCCTTGTAAATAGACCCTCACTTTTTCCGTGTTAAAATAAGTACGTAAAAAACTCACTATAAAAATGATAGCCACCAAAAGCATGTAAATTTTCAAGGTATCGTAAATAAAAAAATGCACCGCTTCGCCCAGCTGTGAGCCTTTGATAAGTCCTAGCCCATCAAAAACCATTACAGCACTTAACTGCTCCCACCACTCAAACATCGTTATATCCTTTTTTAAAGTATCAATGCATACATCATTTTCAAGCCAATGGCGTACAATGAAAAAGCAATAAATTTTCGTGTATGTTCCACACTGAGTTTAAACACCATAATATAATTCCCAAGCACCCCACCAAGAGCAGCTGCTAGAGCTACAACGCCTAAAAGTATCCAATCAATTTCAATCAGATAGACATAGGTCAAAAAAGCAGCAAGGGTTGAAAAAGGAATCATAAAGCTCACCGTTATAGCCGTTTGCTTTGCGTCATACCCTAAATAAATGAGTAAAGGAATAATAATCGCTCCACCGCCAATGCCTAAAAGTCCGCCTAAAAAACCAACCACGCCACCCATCAATACCATAAACCATGCGGATGTAAACCGAACACTGCCTTGTTTTTTTTGCACTAACATCATCGTTGCGCTAAAAAGTAGAAAAAAAGCAAACCCAATCTTGACATAATGCACATCAATCTGTGTCGACACATAAGCACCCAAAGGCGAACATGCCACAGACATAAAAACAAACGGTAACGTACGCTTAACATCAATGCTTTTGCGAAGCACATTCATAATGGATGCGCCAATCGTTGAAGCTGTGTTGGCAAATAACCCAACTGCCTTAGCAATATCAAATCCAACCCCTAAGAAACTAAGCATCGGAATCAACGCAACAGCAGAACCCGTCCCTCCAATAGAAAAAAGGGTGGAAATAATCACTGTCACTCCAAAATAAAGCGCATATTCCATCATGATTATTCCAAAGAAAGGTCTTTAGCCTTGCCACCTTTAAGACGACTTATTAAAACAAGAAGACCGCAAGAGAGAATTTTTGCATCAAACCCTTTCACACACAAATACTGCTTAGCAATATTGGAACGACACGATTCAGGACAGGCACATACGATAATTTTATCTTTAGGCAGTTCATCAAGTCTATCAGGTAATTCATTCAAAGGAATGTTACATGTAAAAGGAAGTCCCCACACTTTATGCTCAAAGCCATAGCGCACATCCAGTAAAATCGCCTCACCTCTGTTATACATCGCTATAAAATCATCAGCGTCTACATTGTCCCCTGCGATCACCTTCATATCAAGGCTACGAATATAACTGTCCATTTTCTCTCTCCCTACTGAATAATTTTCTCTGCTTTAAGCTTTGAGCGCAACTGCTCATAACTCACCACACCGATATGCCTATCCATCTCTTCGCCTTTGGCATTGAGGTAAATTTGTGTGGGAATCATCTGTATCCCATAATTTTTCATTGCCATTTTGTCATCGTACACTTCAATAAAATAGACATGACTTTTGGGATCTTCCTCTTTTATTTTACGCAAAATCTTTCCCATCTCCACGCACGATGCACACGTGGTAGAGCCAAATTCCAAAAGTACGGCTTCTTTCCCAATGATAGGAACAATTTTCTCATACGCCGTTGCAGCCAAGCCTTCGCTAGGAAGGACTACGCTTGATTTTTCTTCCGACGTACACCCTGCAAATAAAAGAAGCACTAAAAAGACCATCACTTGTTTATATTTCATCGCTCATCCTAAAAAACACGGTAACTTTGGTAGAGAAAATAAACGCCAATCCCCACCAAAACTACGATAAAAAAGCCGTTAATCACACGACTCACCTTGTTAATCTTGCGACTTGAAACGACACTTTGTGTAAAGCCAAGTGAGGTTCCTGCCACCAAAAGCAACATGCCATGCCCCAACGCAAACGCCAAAACAAGGGCGTACGAATAGACCCAACCGCTTTGACTTGCAATGGTAATAATCGCCACCAAAGGTGCTGAAGCACACGGTGTGCTTACCAGCCCAAAAATAAGCCCGATGATTACCGCTCCTAAAAGTTTGAACTTTAAAAACTTACGTGCTACTTTGTCTTTATCAAACCCTTGAATCCATCCAAGCGCATACGCCACCACAACAAAGGTAGCAAGGGAAGCTAAAAAATACGCCCAAAAGGGCGCAAACGAGAGCATCATGCCCAATTTTGAGACAAAAAGCATCAACAATGAAAAGCTTATTACCAAACCCAAAACAAATAAAAGCGAATACTGAAAGATAAAAACTTTTTTCTGCTTAGCACTCAAATCCATCGACAAACCAAGTGCGCTGCCTGCAAGCAAAGGAAGTGTGATGATGGAACACGGAGCCAGCGACGTTAAAAGACCGATGCCAAACGAAGCCACAATCGCCCACACCCCAAATTGTGAGCTCATCTCTATGAGCATCTGCTCTAGATTCATGAGAGTTTTTCTTTGATAATCGGTAAAAGCTCAGCCTCTATTGCTTTACATGTAAGAATAAACGCCCCATACTCTTTGCCATCAGGATCAGAAAATCCCACATGGATTTTTGGAATGGGACGTGGAAACATCGGGCAGGTTTCATGGGCGTGGTCACATACGGTCACCACCAAATCAAAGTTTACATGTAAAACCTCATCCAGCGTTTTGGAGTGATACGAATCCCTCCAAATGCCCTCTTCTTCTAAGACTCGTTTTGCATACGCATTGACCTTACCTGTTGCCCTCACCCCAGCACTGTGCGCCTCAATGCCTTCTAATTTAGCATTGACCAGTGCTTCTGCGATAATGCTTCTACAACTGTTCCCCGTACACAAAATCAGCACTTTTTTCATTTAAAAACCTTTTTACATGTAAGAATGCAAAAGCATACCATAATTTTGCACAACATATCAATATATCTTGATATGTTGTGCAAATACAACCCGTTTGCAACGCTTTTTTGGTACAATAAATTTCAGAACACCTAACATATGGATTTATTATGGAAGAACCGATAGAAAATTTTGAAAATGTCTCCTTATCTTTTCATGAAGTTGAAGAAAAAGTGGACGCCTTCTTACAAAATTTCCCTATAGAAGAACATAAAATTCACGACGCTTTATACGGCTTTGAAGATAGCCTTTTAACAGAAATTATTGCCCTTTTAAATGCATGCAAGCTCCCTAAACACTACGCGTCATATAAAGATTTTTTGCGCGAAAAATTCATCAAACATTTAGCCCTTGAACCCAATGATTTAATTATTTTTGTAGAAGGTGGCATTTATATTAAACTCTTTTTTAAACTTGAAACCAACGAGGAAGAGAGTGCAGAGCGAAGGGCTTGCGGAATTGAGCCTGAAACACTTGAGGCATACAAACGCCAATTTTTTCCTAATGATGAACACAAACAAAATATCTTTGGACTTCTTCATTGTGTCATTGAAGAAACGCTTTCGTTTAGAAAACTTACCCCCGCACACTTTAAACGTATTTTTATTCCAACCTTGGTCAATACGGTAGAAACTGTGGTGATTAGCCAAACTCCATTAGAAGATTTAAAAACTATTCGAGGATTTACATTTTATCTTTTACGTGAACTCTTTGACGATTTAATGCTACACATTGCGCAAGATATTCTCTTCCATTTTTCAAACGGGGACAAAAAGGCGATTGAATTTTTAAGTGCATTTAGTGTGCATGAAACTATTGACAGTAATGGCAATCGACATAAACCAAACCCTATCCTAGATGAGAGCAATCATGCATGGAACATCACCACCATTCGCTCCACCATGCTTCAACACAAAAAGGCTAAACAAGCTCTTTATGATAAAAAAAATGCCCTCATCACCATGAAAAAGAAACTAGAGACATTAAAGTTAGATCAAAAAGAAATCCTGCAAGAGTTCAATGTTCTACAGAATATCACACAAACGATTGAAGAAAAAATACTTCAGATTCATCGCACAATTACGAAGTTAGAAGAAAGTAATGCAGAGGAAGTTACATTTAGTGAAAACGGTGTTGAAACAGTTATTCCACGAAATGTTCTGATAGCAAAACTTTTTAAAAAAGAAGATACTTTCTTAAGTGAAAAAACAAAAACACGCAAAAATGCTGAAGAGACACAGATGCGCTTAAGTAATAAAAACAAAGAGATTGAAATGTGGGAAAAACGCTATGCTGAGGCGAAAGCATTTATAGAGACTTCGGAGAAAAATGCCCACCCGCTTGATAAACAATATGAAAGAATTCAAAGGGCTTTAGCTAAAACCCTCACTTCACGCTAAATTTATACACCAAAAAGTGTACTGTAACGCACTTCTTCTATTGCACGACCTGCCCCTAAAATAATATTGTGTAAAGGATTTTCCACAGGATTCACTGCAATTTCTAACCTTGAAGAGAGGTAAGAATCTAACCCTTTAAGCATAGAAGAGCCACCTGTCAGCAAAATACCCTGATCGTAAATATCAGATGCAAAGACAGGAGGAAGTTCAGAGAGCATCGTATGCGTCAGAGCAACAATTTTATCCGCAATAGGAAGAATCGCTTGATGCACATCTTTTGAATGAACAATAAATGTTTCAGGGAGGCGTGTCACCAAATTTTTTACACTAATAGACATCTGCCTCTCTTCTTCTTTAAAAAGATTGCCTAACTCTTGTTTAATTCTCTCTGCCTCATTGGGCGAAATCAGTACCCGTTTGGTTGCTTTGAAATGTTCAATAATTGCTTCATCAAGATCGTTACCTGCGATACGAAGCGATTTTGACATCACAATACCATTAAGAGAAATGAGCGATATATCACTCACACCTGCGCCCACATCTAATACAAGAACCCCTTGAGGTCGCTCAATAGCATGGGCAGAACCAAGAGCTGCGGCAAAAGGGTCTTTAAGTAACCTAACGCTTTTTGCCCCTCCTTCACGCCCTGCTTCAATGACGGCATTACGCTCCATCACATTCAAATCACTCGGAACACTCACCACAATATGAGGTTTCAAAAAACTTTGACGTGAAATACGTGAAATAACCTCTTTAATATATGCCTTCGCTACTGTTAAATTAGAAATAGCCCCCCGTGAGAGAGGTTGCATGATTTCAATGTATTTTGGATTTTTTCCCACCATACGTTTGGAATTCATCCCACAATCAAAAAATGAGCGCTTATTACAATCAAAAGCAATAGACGTCGGCTCTTCTAGAATAATCCCTTTGCGTGGTTGATACACAAGAGTATTGTTGGTGCCTAAATCAATAGCAAACGCATAGGTAGGAGATTGCATTAACGAAAACATTATGCCTCTTTTTTTACAACTGTTTGTTTAGTCTGTTTTTTTCTACTGTAAATATTAATGGACTCAACCGCTAATGAAAATGCCATAGCAAAGTAGACATATCCTTTAGAAATATGTAAGTCTAACCCTTCAGCAATCAATGTAACACCCACTAAAATCAAAAACGAAAGTGCTAAAATTTTAATGGTTGGATTGGCATCAATAAAGTTAGAAATGCTTTTACTCGCCACCATCATCACACCCACAGCAATCACCACGGCAATAATCATAATAAGCACATCATTCACCATACCAACAGCCGTAATAACTGAATCCAATGAAAAAACAATATCTAAGACCGCAATTTGAATCAAAACGTTAAAAAAGTTACGTGAGCCTTTTTTGAGTTCCCTCTCTTCTTCTCCTGCATTTTCAATCCCATGGTGAATCTCTGTGGTTGATTTAGCCAACAAAAACAATCCACCAATAATCAAAATAAGATCACGCCCTGAAATCTCTTGCGCTAAAATGGTAAAAAGAGGCGTGGTTAATTTCATAATCCAAAAAAGTGACAATAAAAGCAAAATACGAGTCAGCATAGCAAGCGCTAAACCAAAAATTCTCCCTTTATCTCTTTGATGTTCTGGCAGTCTTCCTACTAAAATGGCAATGAAAATAATATTATCAATTCCCAACACAATTTCAAGGGCAGTCAGTGTCAATAAGGCCACAAGAGCTTCTAACGTAAACAACGATTCTATCATGCTTTTTTATCCTATTTTTTATTTTATTTTATCCCATTTAATGTATAAATCTTCTTAGCACATTATCTTGTTAAGCTAGCTATGGTTATAATTTTTCACCTCAAAAAAGGAGTCTTCATGATTTTTGGAAAGATAGATTATATCAATCTACTTCCGTTTCACGTTTTTTTGAAACAATCCTCCCTACCCAGTGCATTTAAACGTTCATGTGAACATCAAAAGAATGTCCCTGCTATTATCAATCATAAACTACGTAAACGCCAAGTCGATGCAGCCTTTATCTCCAGTATTCAAAGCAAACGAAAAACAATTACCCCACTGAATGCAGGCATTGTGGCAAAAAAGAATGTTAAAAGTGTCATCATCAAAAAAGGAGAGGCAAAAAATGACCCAGCCTCTGCTACCTCAAATATGTTGGCTCGTGTATTAGGAATTGAGGGGGAAGTGTTTATTGGAGATCGCGCACTCAAACTCTACCTTGAAGAGCCTGAAGCCTATATCGATTTAGCGCAAATATGGAATGAAAAGTACCATCTCCCTTTTGTCTTTGCACGATTTTGTATCAATCAACATACAACCTTTTATAAAAATCTTGCAACACAATTTACACGCAAACCTATTAAAATCCCTCGTTACATTTTGAAACAATACACGAAAGAGCGTGGCATTAACGAACAGGATATTTTAGACTATCTCAAACTCATTAGCTATACTATGGGGAAAAAAGAACAAAAAGCCCTCTATATTTTTTTAAAAAAAGCAAATCAAATCGTAAGGAATTAAATGAGTGATTTTATTGAAAATGCCCTCAAAGCAACCCAACACAGTACCCCTGAACAACATGAGTTTTATCAAGCGGTCAAAGAGGTTTTAAGCTCTCTTGAACCCTTGCTTGTTTCAGATTCACGGTACACACAGCACAGTATCCTTGAACGCCTCATCATCCCTGATCGACAGATTATTTTTCGTGTTCCATGGATAGATGATGCAGGAAAAATTCGCACCAACATCGGTTACCGTGTCCAATTTAGCAATGCCATAGGACCTTACAAGGGTGGACTTCGTTTTCATCCCAGTGTCAATTTAAGCATTATCAAATTCTTAGGATTTGAGCAGATCTTTAAAAACTCGCTTACAGGACTGGCTATTGGCGGAGGAAAGGGCGGCAGTGATTTTGACCCCAAAGGAAAAAGTGAGGGTGAAATCATGCGTTTTTGCCAATCCTTTATGGTCGAACTCTCCAAACACATAGGGGAGACCATCGACGTTCCAGCGGGTGACATTGGCGTGGGAGGCCGAGAAATTGGCTATATGTTTGGTATGTACAAACGCCTTACCAACCATTATGAAGGCATCTTAACAGGCAAAGGCATTAATTGGGGTGGCTCACTCGCACGCACAGAAGCCACAGGATTTGGCTCAGTCTATTTTGCGGAAAATATCTTAAACAAACAAGGCGCAACACTCAAAGGTAAGACATGTACCATTTCAGGTTCTGGGAATGTTGCTATTTATACGATTCAAAAACTTTATGAATTGGGCGCACATCCCGTGACATGCAGTGACTCAAAAGGGATGATTTACGACAAAAATGGTATTCATTTAAACTCACTCAAAAGCATTAAAGAGGTAGCGAGAAACGATTTAAAAGAATATCTCAAAGTCCATCCACAAGCCACCTATATCCCACGAAGTGACTACAAAGAAGGGACCAATGCCGTTTGGAGTATTCCATGTTTTGCGGCTTTCCCAAGTGCAACGCAAAATGAGCTAAACCTAGAAGATATCAAAACACTCCACCATAATGGATGTCGTTTGGTCAATGAAGGTGCCAATATGCCAAGCACCCTTGATGCCATTAGCTATATGCAAAAAAATGAAATTTTATTTGGACCAGCTAAAGCCGCCAATGCAGGCGGTGTTGCAACGTCACAATTAGAGATGAGCCAAAACGCCAGTATGCAAAAATGGAGTTTTGCTGAAGTGGATAATAAATTACGCCACATCATGAAACACATTTTTGACCTCTCTTACACTACTTCTATAGAATTTGGCGATGAAGGAAACCTTATGTTAGGAGCCAATATTGCAGGGTTTAGAAAAGTTGCCGATGCAATGATTGACCAAGGCGCAGTGTAGTAAAACGGGCTTTTGCCCGTTTTACATGTAAAGTGTTAAAACCTATAACGTGCTTTAAAACGATACGCATCGGTATCAACGCTTTTTGAACCTTTTGCATCTTTCTCTCTGGTTTGGGCTTCGTCTTCTTTATTTCCCTTACGTTATTTTTTTAGGACTAAATTTTTTAAATAAAATGATTGCAACGACAAACGTAACAGACTCTGCCATTGGTATTGCCATAAATATTCCCTTTTTATCAAACAAAAAAGGTAACGTCACAATAAAAAATAGAGGAAAAATCAAACTTCTTGATAGCGCAATCACCATGGAAGCCAGTGGTTTATGAATGGCTGTTAAATAAGCAGAAATGACAAGATTAATACCATCAAAAAGAAAAATTATCCACAGGTATGTGGCAAAATTGAGAACAATTTGTTTTGTTTTATCATTGCTCTCTTCTAAAAAAATATCAGCTAACCTGTCTGGCACAAAAAGGAGTAAAAGGATCATGACAACGCCAACCAAGCTTGTAGCGATAAACGCTAATTTTAAAAACATTTCTATTCTTTTATGCTCTTTAGCTCCAAAATTTTTACTAATGATGGGTTGTAAGGAGTCGCTGATGCCAAAACTTATGATAACTCCAATAAAGAGAAGATAATTAATAATCGTAAATGCAGCAATGCCTTCCATACCAAAATTTTTTATCATGACATAGTTAAAAATTAACGTCATAATGCCTATTGAAATTTCATTGACAAACTCTGAAGCCCCATTGTATGTAGCTTTTAGGATTTGTTTATAACTTCCGTTAGGTTTTACAAAGCCAATCGTTGCTCTTTTTGAGAAAAAATGAGGCAAAAGGATGAACAACAAAGTAAGTTGAGAGATGCCTGTAGCCAACGCTGCTCCAAAGATGCCTTTTTGTAAATAGACAATCATAAACCAATCCAATAGCACATTGATAAGAGCACTGAAAAGTAAAGCTATAAAAGCAAGATTGGGTCGATTATCAACCCTTACAAAATAATCTAAAACCACTCCAATCATCAAAAAAGGGATAAAAAACAACATAACCGATAAATACTCAATTGCCATGTTTGTCAACTTCTCATCCGCACCAAAAAGATGCAAGAGTGTCTCAATATTTAAAAACAAAACACTCGAAGTCAAAAAGCTAAAAAGAGTGATACAAACGATTGTTTTGCTAAAAATAAGAGAAGCTTTTTTACGATCTCCTTCCCCTATGAGCTTTCCTGAGACAACACTGCTACCGATTGCTAGCATCAAAGCAAAGCCAAATAAAAAAGAGAAAATAGGCAAGCTTATATTGATAGCAGCAAGCCCAGAATCGCCTACATAATTTCCTATAAAAAAACCATCTACGATACTTGCTGATGAAATAGCCAACATTCCCAAGACGGAGGGGATAGAGTATTGAAAAAAGATGGATGCTATGTTATCTTTGGTAACGTTCATATGGTTATGCCTACTTTTTTTTCAATAATTTTTCAATTTCTAAAAAGTAGCTTGACAACTCTACTTTCAAATCATAGTTATCAATCATTAAAGATTGTAAAAACATACCATCTGCGGTTGCGCAAATAGATTTTTCGATAGATTTTGCGTCTTTATGAAAATGACCTTTTTGTATCTCTTCATCAAAAATCTCTTCTAAAATGGTAAAAACCATTTGGTACATTGTGTTGTTAAATTCTCGTATCGTGCTATCATGGGAGTTGATATACAGATGCATCGTATCTATCATCAACTTTTTAAAATCCGTATAATACGCTTCATCATTCATGTAGATGGCAAATAACACATGTAGCTTTTCCAGAAAAGTCTTTTGATACTTACACGCTTTGATAATGTGTACATTTAATTCAAATGCTTTTTTTGACATCACTTGATAGATCAACTGTTCTTTTGTAGAAAAGTAGTGATAAAACTGCCCTTTTGACATGTTGATACTCACAATAAATTGATTTAAAGAAAAAGATTCAATCCCAATATCCACAAACACTTTATACGCTTCATCACATATAAAATCTATTTTTTCCTCTCTATTGACTGTTTTTGGCATCTGTACCCTTTTATAAACTATCGGTCTATTATATACTTCTAAACTTAAATTTTTAAAAACCAGTGGTTTATTTAAACCTTACTACTTTAAAGATGTACAACGCAAATCTAACACAACTATGAGTATAATGAGGAAAAAGAAATTTTAAACAAACGAAGTAGGCTTTTATGAAGAGATTTCAAGACTTCAAGATTAAGACAAAACTGATTATTATCTTTATTTTTATTAAAGTGATCCCTGTTTTACTTGTCTCATTTATTGCACTTTTTGGTATTAACGAACTTTTCTCTTTTTTCAATGCTAATAGTTTAGCTATTAAAAAAACTGCTCAAGAGGTTGTCACTTCTACGGCTACCATTGCGATTGAAGATAGCATTTTAGCCTTAGATAAAAAATCACAAAATTCGCTTGAA
>RZYK01000116.1 GCA_009930355.1 Campylobacterota bacterium
CCTGTGTTAGAAGTGAAACAAGCGATGGATAGAGGGGTGAAAAGCCTTAAAGTCTTAGCCGATTGCGGTACTGCAACGGAGAATGTGACCCGTTTTGCACGTAATGCTAACTATAGCGTGGATGTCAAAACATTGGATGATGGTACAACAGAGTTTACATTAAACGCCCAATGATTTACCTCGATAACGCCGCTACTACCTTTCCAAAACCTCCTGATGTGACGGAGGCTTTGGTTTCTTTTATGACCCACGTGGGCGCTAATCCAGGGCGTAGTGCGCACACCCTCTCCATAGAATCAGCAACGATTATGTTTCAGTGTCGTAAAGCGCTCTCAAAGCTCATTGGGCAGAAGGATTTTTTGCGCACCTTTTTTACCATGAATGCCACCATGGCAATCAACACCTGTTTGTACGGACTCTTAAAAGAGGGAGATGTGGTCTTAGCCACCTCACTTGAACACAACGCTTTGATGCGCCCTCTTCGTATGTTGGAAAAAACCAGAGGTATCAAACTTCGCTTCATTCCCTCAGATGTTACATGTAAACTTGATACCAAAGCTGCCAAAGCTCTAGCGCATGGGGTGAAACTCATTGCCTGCGTGCATGGGAACAATGTCACGGGTGCGCTCATGCCTTTGGATTTTTTTGCTACTCTAGCACGTGAAGCAGGGGCGTATCTGCTGGTGGATGCTTCGCAAAGTGCGGGTTTGGTGGAAATTGATATGGAAAAAGAGGGCATTGATATGCTCTGTGCTTCTGCGCACAAAGGGCTTTATGCTCCCATGGGACTTGGTTTTTTTTCGCTTTCTTCACGCATGGATGCGATAGAGAGTTTTATGCAAGGAGGCACAGGGAGCAGAAGTGAAGAGGAGATACAGCCTGAACTCTTACCCGATAAATACGAAAGCGGAACGCCCAATATGCTAGCCATTGCGGGACTTTTGAGCGCACTGAAATGGCGAGAAAGCATAGGGTATGAGGCGATGTATGCCCATGAAATGCGCCAGAGAACACAGCTGAGAGAGGCACTCAAAGCTTTAGATTCTGTGGTTGTGTGCGATGTTCATGAAGCGTATGCCACCACAGGCGTTTTATCGTGGTACCCCAAAGCACAAAGCCTCTCACGTGTCGCCCAAACGCTCAATAACCAGTATGGCATTTTAACCAGAGTGGGTTTGCACTGCTCACCTGCAACGCATAAAAGCATCGGTACACTGCCTCATGGTGGAACCATTCGCTTTTCACCCTCTTTTTTCACCACCGATGAAGAGATAGAGAGGGTTATTTGGGCGATGCGGGAGATGGGGCAATGAGGGGCTATTTTCTTCTTTTTACCACTTCGAGCGCATTGTACGCCTATGAACTTTTAAAAGAGATGGAAGCGTACAAGGTCTCGTTAGTCCCCACACCCAGAGAATTTTCCAGTGATTGTGGCATGGCAGTTTACATCGAAGGCGAAGCCATGGAGATGGCGATGCGATGCTTGGATGAACACCGCATAGAGTACGAATTTAAAAGCGTTTCATAAGGCTTAAGTGCTTTACATGTAACGCATACATGATGTATATCATGGCACAAATAACCTCTTTACATGTAAAATAACCCATTGACATTTGAGGAGCGTACATGGAAGCAAAAGTGATCTCTGTGCAAACAGGGCGTGTGCAACACTATGGGGATAGTACCCAAACAACTTTTTTTGAAAAAGCGTGGCAGAGCGGTTTTTGGAAAGGGGTGTGTGAGGGGAGCGTGCGTGTGAGTGTTTTGGGATTGGAGGGGGATGAAGTCGCCGATACGATTCATCATGGCGGTATTCATAAAGCTCTCTTTGCGAACAGTTATGAAAACTATGCGCATTGGTCAGAGTTTCTAGCCCTTCCCTCTTTGCCTTATGGTGCTTTGGGAGAAAATCTAACCCTCAGTGGTTTGCACGAAAAAAGTGTTATGTTGGGCGATATTCACACCATTGGCTCTGCTGTTTTACAGGTTTCTCAACCTCGAAAACCTTGCTGGAAAATCTCACGCCGATGGAATCATCCTACCTTCACCCACGAAATTTTCACCAGTGGTTTGAGCGGTTGGTACTACACGGTTTTGCGTGAAGGAAAACTGCAAGCAGGAGAGAGCGTGAGTGTGCAAAGAGGCAGAGGGGAAGCCATCTCAATTTGGGAGGCAAATGAAGCATTTAAAGAGCCTAGCTTACACGCTAAAACCCTTGAAGCGATTTTAAATATTCCCTCTCTTGCTCCTTCGTATTATGAGAGTATTGAAAAACGCCTGCGCAACGAAAGCAACTTGAGCTATATGAACGTAGAGTAAGGTGTTTACATGTAATGATTTACCCCAAAACAAACGACGTATATCCTACAACTCGACTTGCATCACCGCTCTGCTGAAAACTCGTACGGTAGTCTAGAAAGTGGGGTTTTAAGCGATGTTTTTCTGCTATGTGTACCAGCGCTTTAATCCCTGTGATGCCACACGCTTCACATCCATTTGAGAGGGCAAGAAGGTCGAGATTTTGGATGGCTTGAATGCAGTGATTGTCTAGCTCATTTGCCTCTTCTTCACTATGAAAATGGCTCAAATCGGTGCTGACAACCAACAGTCTTTCCTCTTCTTTTAGTATCTCATCCATCAGACTGGAAAGTTCCGCATGGGTAATATCACCATAGACGATTTCAATGACTTTGACATGTTTGAAATAGTGGCGAATAAAAGGCATTTGTACCTCGGTAGAGTGCTCTTCATGGGCACTGGGATGAAAACTAAGAAATGAAAAGCGTTTTTGCAGTGCATGAGAATACTCTAAATCAATCGCAATCTCCCCACATGGGGTATGATAGTTCTCGTACAAGGCAATGGAAGCCCCTTCAAGATAGACACGATGACTTGGTCCTATGACGACCACACATTGGATATCAGTGCGTTTGGAAGCGGTGTAGTGGTAAGCAAGGTTAGCAGTGTAACCGCTGTAAATGTACCCTGCATGAGGGACAATAAGCGCTTTGGGTACAATCGT
Source organism: Campylobacterota bacterium (assembly GCA_009930355.1). Lineage (GTDB taxonomy): Bacteria > Campylobacterota > Campylobacteria > Campylobacterales > Sulfurospirillaceae > Sulfurospirillum. The sequence goes on from RZYK01000116.1 coordinate 3,023, forward strand.
ACACGCTGGCTCTTTGATCTGGCTTTCAAAGTGAGTAATAAAGGCTTTAATATCGTGGCAACTTTCTGGATAAAACATGCCAGCCACAGCAGATTTTCGTGTTTTCATCCAATGTATTCTCCTTTTACATGTAAAGTTTACGCTATTTTTTCAACCCTGTATCGTGAAATTTTTGGGTGTAAATCTAAGCAATCTGATTCCATCCCCGCTTTGTAGCATAGATGAGAAAAAAAGTGTTCAAACGTGGGCAATTGTTCCCATACTTGAGGTAAAAAAGTGGCTTTATGGACTCCATACTCTAAAATAATACCATCACTTCCTATAATGACTTTCGACTTTAAATCTTCAGTTGTACTGTATTCAATAACTTCAGGCTCACTTAGAAGGGAGACTTCTATCGTTACATGTAAAAACTCTTCCGCACTTAAAGGATGAAAGCGTGGGTCATCAAAAGCAGCTGCTTTGGCATTATGAATGAGGTCGTGCAGTAAGGAGCGATGAGCAACCAGTGAGCCAATGCATCCACGAAGTTCTCCATGCAATGTCAGAGTGACAAACGTTGCTTTGTGTTTAGAAAGTTCAGGATAGTGCTCTAGCAGCAGCGTTCTATCAAGCGTTGATGTATGGTTTAATTCGTCTTGAATAGCTTGTTTAGCTATCATAAGGATGATGTTTTTCATAGTACCTCCTTCATCTAAAGTATTATAGAGCAAAGTTTTACATGTAATGCTAAAAATGGTACACTTTGCCTTTATTTAAAGGAGTTCTTGGATGAAACATGCACTACCTCTTATGCTTTGTGTTGCCCTTTTTTCAGGGTGTAGCATGAGTTTTAACTATACATTTTGGAGTCAAAAAGCGCCCGAGCCAACTGCGCCTGTGGTGAAAGAGATGAAAATAGCGCCTGCAAATCCTTTGTTGATGTACGAACTTGACATTACAGACCGTCCTTATACGAGTTTAGGTGAAGTGAATGTGAGCCTTACCAAATTGAACCCATGGGGAAAGGAGCCTACCAAAGAAGAAGCCGAAGCCAAACTCAAAGAAGAAGGCTTGAAAAAAGGAGCTGATGCGCTTATTTTCGTGCGGTATGAAAAAGTTGGTGTCTCTTACAACCGTTGGAGTGGCATTGAAGCCAAAGCGCAAGCGGTGAAATTTACACGCTATTAAAAGCGCAATTTTGTACTATTTTTACATGTAAAGTTGTGTTAGACTTATGCCATGAAAGCTTCTCTTTTACGTGATACTATTTTTGAAAACATTACAAACTCAAATGGGCAGTTTAGCAACCATTTTCATGATACGTATACGATTGGACTTACGCATGATGGCATGTTTAAGTCTATTCGTGCGCACAAGGCTTCTTTAGCCTATTCGTATTCTACACGCATTATTAATCCTGGCGAAGTACATTGTGGCGATTCTCACGCATGGCAGTACACAAACTTTTATCCTAGCGTTGCGCTTTTAACCAATCTTTATGAGCAGATGTATGGTGAGACGAAAATACCAATGTTTGAAAAGCATATTATTCAAGATGATGAGCTGTATCAAAGATTGGTTTTTTTCTTTCGCAGTGTATATCAGCACGAAGAGCCTTTGCTGATTGAGTCAAAACTTATTGCTGCACTGAGTTATCTTATAACCCATTACACTCAAAAATCTCTGCCTTCTCTTTTTACATGTAAAGATAAAAAGAGCTTTTCTATGGTGATAGACTATATCCATGCTCACTTGGATGGTGATATTTCTCTTGATGATCTTTCTTATGTTGCAAAGATAAGCAAGTACCATTTTTTAAGGCTTTTTAAAAATCATATAGGCTTGAGTCCGCACCAGTATATTATGGCAGAACGTACGTATAAAGCAAAAACGTTGATACTTAAAGGTGAATCACTTTCGCTGGCAGGGCTTCACGCAGGGTTTAGCGACCAGTCGCATTTTATCCGTTCGTTTCGCAAAATTTACGGCTATTCCCCCAAAACACTTCTTCAAAAAAGCAATTTTATTCTATATCCCTAATGTAAAAAGGTGTACACTTCGCATCAAGGAGTCTGCATGAATGATAAAAACATTTTTTATTTTTTACTTTTTTTAGGCATGATCGCATGGGGTGGTTCATGGGTAAATGTGAAAGTTTTGGGAAGCTATATCAGTGCGTATGAGATGATTTTTATGCGTTTTGGCATCACCGCACTGACGATGATTCCCATCATTATCTGGTTAAAGCACTCGTTTAAAATCGACCTTAAAAGTTTTGGTTTGGTCGTATTGGTCTCGTTAACTTTGATTTTTTATAACAAATACTATTACCTCGGAACAAAGTTTGGTACAGCCTCTTTGGGCGGTGCTATGGTCACAACACTGATTCCTATTTTGACGTTTTTGTTCTTAGCTCTTTTAGGAACAAAAAAAGTAACACGCAAAAATGCTTTTGCTCTGTGTATTGGCGCTGTTGGAGTGCTTACGATGTTGCATATTTGGAGTTTCGATAGTACACGTATTTTTGTGATTCAAAATCTTTATTTTTTACTTGCGGCAATGCTATGGGCAGTTTTAACGATTATAAGCTCCAAATCAACCAAAATTTCACCCATTGTTTTTACCTTTTACATGTACATTGTTACGGTGGCTTTGGATTGGCTCTTTTTTGTGGATGTCCGTGCGATTGCGTTTGGTACGTTTGATGGCATCTTTTGGCTCAATATGGCTCTTATCTCCATCGCCGCCTCCACGTTTACCAATACCATTTACTTTTTGGGCATTGAAAAACTAGGTGCGGCAGAGGTCAGTTCGTTTGTCTTTCTTGTGCCATTTTCAGCCATTATTCTCAGCGCCATTTTTTTAGGCGAAAAGCTTGATGTGTTTATTATTTTAGGAACGATTCTGACACTCTTTGCGGTGAAAATGCTTAATAATATTAGAGTGTTAAAGCGACGCCCAAAAAGCGTTTAATACTCTCTATGTGGCGCTCTAAACCCTCAAAACTGTGAGTGCCACCCTCTTCTAAGATGAGCTTTGCTCCCTCTAAAACATCAAGGGCTTCTTCGTAGTCTAAGACCTCATCGCCTTTTTGCAACAAAAGTAAAATGTTTTCAAGGTTGGGTTCTTCGATTTCATAGCTCTCCAGCATCTCCAAATGCCCCTCGTTCCATTCGTAGCTTGAGTTATCATAGTAGTTCACCCCATGCCCAATGGCTCTCTTGAGTGTTTCAGGCGCATTGATGGCTGGGTTAATCAGCACCGTTTTAAGGTCATATTTGTCGCCCAAATAAAGCGCATAATACCCACCCAAAGAAGCCCCGATGAGATACACAGGCTCTTTCTCTTGATACGACTCAATAAGCTCACTGAGCGTATGAATCGCTAAATCAGGAATGGTAGGCAGTGATGGCGCAATGAAGCGAATCTTATTTTCTTGGCAATACGCACGAAGCAGTTTCGCCTTACTCGCCTCGCCGCTAGAGCCAAATCCGTGAATGTA